>JANMBV010000125.1:0-17678 GCA_031360585.1 Actinomycetes bacterium
CCACTTCGCCGCCCTTGATGCAATCCAGGAAATAGTTGCCGGTGCGAAAACTGAACTTGTAACAGAGGCCGAGCAGCTTGCGACCTCCACCCAATGGGTTCCGACGGCTAAACGTTTTAAGGTACTTATGGATCAATGGAAAGCGACCGGCCGAGGCAAAAAAGGCGAAGACGCTAAATTGTGGAACCGGTTCAAGGCAGCCCAAGACCAGTTCTTTGCCGCTAAAAATGCAGACCTAGCCAAACGCGATGAACAGATGGATGTGAATTTAGCCAAGCGTGAAGCCCTCATCCTAGAAATCGAAAGACTCCTGCCGATCACAAATATTGAGACCGCAGTGAAGACGTTCCGCGAATTGGCCCGGCAATGGGATCGAATAGGCATGACCCAACGCGATAAGAAGGCGGCCTACGAATCGCGCTTTGCCAAAGTAGAAACGCAAATCAAGCAAGCTGAGGAAGTACGTTGGCGCAAGATTGACCCCGTCGCCAAAGCGCGGGCAACAGAGGTCGTCCGCCAACTTGCTGAGGCCGTTGCCAACTACGAAAAGCAGGCAGAGAAGGCAACTGGACTTGGAAATACAAAGAAGGCTACCGAGGCAAGGGATGCAGCTGCAGCACGACGACTCTGGTTGGCAGAAGCCGAGAAGAGCTTGGCGGAATTTAACTAGTTGTTGGTGGTTCTGTACACGTCGTAGACGCCTTCAATTTGTCTCACTGCCGAGAGCACGGAATCTAAATGTGTCGCATCAGCCATTTCAAATGTGAACCGTGAGATTGCAGTGCGATCCTTACTTGTGCTGACCGCAGCACTGAGAATGTTCACGTGCTGATCAGAAAGAGTTCGGGTCACATCAGATAGCAATCGCGATCGGTCGAGTGCTTCGATTTGGATATTTACCAAGAAAACGCTTGCCGCACCCGCCAACCAGGACACCTCGACAATACGATCCCCTTGATGCGCCTTTAAATCCGCCGCATTGATGCAGTCACTCCTGTGTACTGAGATTCCACTACCACGAGTAATGAATCCAACAATCGAATCTCCGGGCACCGGAGTGCAACAACGCGCCAGTTTCACCAGGACATCATCGATGCCTGAAACCTCGATCGCGTTGCTGGATCTACGGGAACTCGCAAGCCCGATGCTCGACGTGTTGATCGATGGCTCGGGATGAGAATCCTCGACTCCCAAAGTTGAAACCAACTTCTCAACTACCGAAGCTGCAGATACGTGGCCATCTCCCACCGCCGCATACAACGCCGATATGTCGGGGTATTTAAGTTCATGAGCCAGTTCCAGGAGGGAGTGGCCCGCAAATATCTTCCGCAGAGGCAGACCGGCCTTGCGCATCTGTCGCGCAATAGATTCTCGGCCGGCGTCGATTGCTTCTTCTCGGCGCTCCTTGCTAAACCAAGCCTTGATCTTGGATCTGGCCCGAGGGCTCTTAACAAAGTTGAGCCAGTCGCGACTTGGCCCTGCGTGTTCGCTCTTGTTGGTCAGGACATCAACGACGTCACCGTTTGTGAGTGGTGACTCCAAGGGAACCAGACGTCCATTCACCTTCGCACCCACACAGCGATTGCCAACTTCGGTATGGACTGCGTAGGCAAAGTCCACCGGGGTGGATCCACCAGGCAAAGCGATCACATTGCCCTTAGGGGTAAAAACGAAAACCTCCGGGCTCCCGAGGTCAAAACGGAGAGCTTCTAGGAATTCGCTCGGATCTTCGGTCTCCTTCTGCCAATCATGCAACTGACGCAACCAGAGCATTTCAGGAGACTTTTGATTTTCTCCCCCTTGCTTGTATTTCCAGTGCGCGGCGATTCCGTATTCAGCCCGGGCGTGCATGTCAAATGTTCGGATTTGGATTTCAATCGCCTTACCGGATGGACCAATCACGGTCGTATGAAGGGACTGGTAAAGGTTGAATTTAGGCATGGCGATATAGTCTTTGAAACGGCCCGGCACGGGACTCCATCTGGCATGAATGGCACCCAACACCGCGTAACAGTCTCGAACATCTTTGACTAATACCCGAATTCCGACCAGATCGTAAATGTCATTGAACTCGCGGCCTCGTACCACCATCTTTTGATAGACGCTGTAAAAGTGCTTCTGACGCCCGGTGACGGTAGCTTCAATTCCATCGCGCTTGAGATCTTGCTCGACCAGCTCGACCACGTCGTCGCTCAACGCTTCCCTCGATGGAGAACGCTCTGCCACCAACCGAGTGATCTCTTCGAATTTCTTCGGTTCCAGAACCTCAAAAGCCAAATCTTCCAATTCCCATTTAATCGCGTTCATTCCGAGGCGGTGGGCAAGAGGGGCATAAATATCCAGGGTCTCACGCGCTTTGCGTTCCGCATTCTCTCCTGAGACGTACTTCCACGTTCGCGCATTGTGAAGCCGGTCAGCAAGCTTGATGACCAGGACTCGGATGTCACGAGACATTGCCACAACCATCTTGCGGACCGTTTCGGCCTCAGCAGTTGGCCCGTAAATCAACTTGTCGAGTTTGGTCACACCGTCGACAAGGGCTGAGACTTGATCGCCAAAATCTTTCTTAATCTGCTTCAACGAATAACTGGTGTCCTCGACCGTATCGTGCAACAGGGCGGCGATAATCGTCTCAGAGTTAAGGCCCAGATCGGCCAGTATCTGCGCCACCGCAACGGGATGGGTGATGTAGGCATCGCCTGACTTGCGCATCTGACCCTCGTGGGCCTGACTAGCCGCCATAAAGGCACGCTCAATATCTTCAATCTCCGCGGCTGGGAAATGATCGCGAAATGATGTGATTACTGGTGCGATTATTGTTTCCACCTGCGCAAGCCTACTTCAATTGCACAGGCGACCTGAATGCGAAAGAACTAACGACGTTTTTTCTTCTTCGGTTGATTGCGAGGACCGCGTCTCTCCTCGGTGGCAACCGAGGTAGGACGGGCTTGGGCGCTTGCAACCCTGACGGCTGACTCAGCAGGTGCTGAGGTGCGAGCCGAGACCCGCTTTGATAGAGCCTGCATGGCTGGTTCGCGCTCGCGCAAACGCGCAAGAATCGGCGTGGCTATGAAGATCGAAGAATAGGTACCGGTCGCAAGACCAATGAAGAGGGCCAATGAAAGATCCTTCAAGGTTCCGGCTCCGAGAAGTCCTGCGCCTACAAAGAGAATCGATGCCACGGGAAGCAAGGCGATCAACGAAGTATTGAATGAACGAACCAGAGTCTGGTTGACCGCAAGGTTGGCCGCTTGCGAATATGTCATTCTGGAGCCGCTGGTGATGGTACGGGTATTTTCACGCACCTTGTCGAAGACAACAACGGTGTCATAGAGCGAATAACCAAGAACTGTTAGGAATCCAATGACGGTGGCCGGGGTGACATCGAATCCGACGAGAGCATAAATTCCTACTGTAATGAAGACGTCGTGAATTACCGCAATTACGGCCGCGATTGCCATCTTGGGTTCAAATGCCATCGCTAAATACATCATCACGACGATCAAGAAGCCGAAGAGCCCATAGAGCGCTTTGCGGGTGATTTCTTTCCCCCAGGAAGGGCCGACGATCTGCGTATCGATTGATGCGGCGCTTATTCCGAATTTCGAGGCCAGTGCATCTTGGACTTGATTGGATTGAGCCGTCGACAAAGGCGCCGTCTGAACACGAATCTTGTTTGTGCCCAACTTTTGAATGATCGTTTCTCCTGGCACATGAGTGCTTGCAACGGCTGCCCGCGCATCAACAATCGAGATGCCGGCTTTGCTGATCGTGAACTCTGAGCCACCCTTGAATTCAATTCCCAGATGTAATCCCTGAATCGAAAGAGCCAGTGCCGAAGCTACTATCAAGACGCCCGAGAAGGCGTACCAACGGCGGCGCTTGCCTATGAAGTCAAAGGATGTCTCGCCGCGATAGAGACGACCACCGATTCCAGAGAGCTTTGACATGGCTTATGCCTCCTTGACTGCTGTTGAGGGGGCTACGCCCAAGTTCTTGGGTGACAAACCGGAAAGTGGATGACCCGAACTGTAGAACTTCACCTTCGCTAATACGGTGACAATTGGTTTGGTGAAAATGAATACAACGAAGAGATCGATAAGCGTAGTCAAGCCGAGTGTGAACGCGAATCCTCGAACACCGCCGACGGCGAAGATATAGAGAAGAGCAGACGCGATGATCGAGACGAAGTCTGCAACGATGATTGTGCGGCGGGCACGAATCCATCCCGTTTCTACCGCAGATCGAAGCGACCTACCCTCGCGTACTTCATCTCGTATGCGCTCAAAGTAAACGATAAACGAGTCGGCGGTAATACCGATGGCGACGATCGCACCAGCGATACCAGCCAACGTAAGAGTGAATCCCAACCACTTTCCAAACAGAAGGAAGAGCAGGTAGGTAATCGACCCGGCGATAAGAAGCGAGCCGACTGAGACAATACCCAAGCCTCGGTAGTAAAGAACGGAGTAGAGAATGACCAACCCCAATCCGAGGAATCCCGCGATCAGACCCGCACGCAGTTGATCAGCGCCGAGCGTAGGCGAAATCTGCTGTACTTCTCCGCGATCAAAAGCCAACGGGAGCGCGCCGTACTTCAAGACATTAGAAAGGTCGGTTGCATCCGTCTGTGTGAAATTGCCCGTGATTTCGGCGTTACCAGCGGTGATTGCTTCATTGATTCTTGGCGCTGATTGAACGAGGCCGTCAAGGACAATGGCAACTTCATTTTGAGGTGCCGTCAACTTCGTGACTCGAGTAGTCAATGCGCCGAACTTCTTTGTTCCAGAATCATTGAACGTCAGTAAGACATACCATCCGCTGCCCGTTGTCTGGTTGATTGATGCCGAGGCTTTGGAAATATCTTGGCCCAGAACTTCTGCCGGCGCCAAAATAAATTTATTTGTTCCATCTTTCTGGCACGTCACGATCGGGTCATTGGGGTTATCTGTACCCGTTCCTTGTCGGTTAGCAGCCTTCGTGCAGTCCAATTTTGCATACGCGGCGTTAATGGCTGCGCTCACGCCTGGGGGCGGAGTTGCGGCAGTTCCCGTTACTGCGATTGCACCAGGTGCTCCTTGCACCAACACTTGGCGGAATCGAAGCTCTGCTGTCTGCCCTACAAGGTCGACCACTCGACGGCCAGTGTCCCCTGGAACTGAAATCACGATCTGACGGTTGGCACCACTTCCCTGCGCGGTCACTTCGCTCTCGGCAACGCCAAGTGAGTTAACGCGTTGGCGAATAATGGAGACCGCTTGGTCGATTGCGGCGCTTGTCACCTTGCCCGCCGTCCCGGCAGCAATACGCGGCTGTAGCGTGACGCTGGTTCCTCCGCGAAGATCCAGGCCGAGCTTGACCGAGGTCGCCCCCTGAATGAAGACAAGGGCTAAGAGGGCAATTAAGACAACTCCCAAGATCGCAAGGGTGCGACCTGGCCGTGCCGCCGTCTTAGGCGTTCGAGATTGTGCGGAAGTGGACATGGGTAGAGAGTCTAGGCATCAGAGGCTGGCGTGTCGAAAATGGACGGGGCCAGCCTGGAAACGGGTGGCTCATAACCCACATGTCGCCACCCCTGGGCGGTGGCGATACGTCCTCGAGGAGTTCTGGCCATGAAGCCGTTTCGGACCAAGAATGGCTCTGCCACCGATTCCACCGTCTCGGTTTCTTCGCCCACAGCGATGGCCAATGTGGAAAGACCCACGGGTCCGCCGTTGAATCGCTCCACAAGTGCGAGCAAGACGGCTCGATCTAGCCGATCCAAACCCAACTCATCAACTTCGTACATTTCCAGGGCCGCCTTAGCATCTTGCGGTGATAACTCCTGAGAGCCGCGAACCTGAGCGTAATCACGAACTCGACGCAACAACCGGTTGGCGATACGCGGGGTCCCGCGAGATCTTCCCGCTATTTCAGCAATTGCCGACGGATGTACTACCAAGTTCAATAGGGCTGCACTTCGAACGAGCACCTGGGCGATTTCATCTTCTGCGTAGAAATCTAGATGCGCCGTGAAGCCGAACCGATCTCGAAGTGGACTCGGCAGCAGGCCCGCCCGCGTAGTTGCGCCAACTAATGTGAAATGTGGCAGTTGCAGTGGGATGGCCGTTGCTCCCGGCCCCTTGCCAACAACGACATCGACGCGGAAATCCTCCATCGCCAGATAGAGAAGTTCTTCTGCGGGTCTTGGGAGGCGATGGATCTCATCCAAAAATAGAATTTCTCCTTCCATCAGCGATGAAAGGATGGAGGCGAGGTCCCCAGCATGGGTGATCGCCGGCCCGCTTGTAATTCTGATCGGCGTCTCCATCTCACTGGCTAAAATTAAAGCCAGCGTTGTTTTACCTAGACCGGGCGGACCGGAAAGCAAAATGTGGTCGGCAGGTGAATTTCGATGCCTCGCCGCCGTAAGCAAGACATCGATTTGTTCGCGCACGCGATGTTGACCTATGAATTCAGAGAGCGAACGCGGCCGCAGTGCATTTTCAGCAGCGGACTCTTCACGGCGAATCGCAGGTGCCACCAGACGTTCCTCCGGGTCCTTTGTCATGGGCTAAACACCCCGCGATCCTTTTTGAAGTGCGCGCTTGAGCAACTCGCCCAGCTCAAAGGCTGCTGGATCCTCTTTCCCTGCCTGCATCGCCAATAGCAACTGACCAACGGAGGCATCGGCCTCCTTTGGTGAAAAGCCAAGGGAAATCAATGCACTGCTCAACTGCTCGCGCCAGAGCGGAACGTGCCCCACCGCAATACCTTCTGAAACGTGAGTGATTTTCCCTTTCAATTCCAGGATTAGTCGCTGTGCTCCTTTGCGCCCGATCCCCGGCACTCGTTCAATGGCCGCGATGTTCTCTTGCGCAATGGCATAACCGAGATCCTCTGGAGACATGTTTGCCAGAATAGCCATTGCCACCTTGGGGCCGATGCCGGTAACAGTTTGCACCAAATCAAATGCCAATCGTGAAGCCTCGTCGAAAAATCCAAAGAGGGTCAGCGAATCCTCGCGTACGACAAGGGATGTGAATAGTTGTGCATCATTGCCAACACTCAAGCGAGCACTCGTGCCTGGAGTAATAAAGACTGCCAAACCGACTCCCCCAACATCGATCATTGCTCGATCGATCTGGAGGGAACGTATCCGTCCAGAGAGGGACGCGATCACGAGGCACTCATTTTCTTTAGTCTCAACTTCTCACTCGCTACGGCTTCAGCAAGTCGATTGTTACCGCCGCCTCGCCAGAGATGACAGATTGCAAGTGCAAGTGCATCAGTACTGTCTACTGGTTTGGGGACGACATCCAACCGAAGAAGTCTACGAACCATTTCAGCAACTTGCGCCTTGTTTGCCCTACCAGTGCCTGTAACCGCGGCTTTAACTTCGCTGGGGGTATGAAGAGCCACACGAATTCCAGCCCGAGCCGCAACCAGAAGTGCAATCCCCGAGGCTTGTCCGGTTCCCATGACTGTACGCACATTGAGCTGGGCGAAAACTCTCTCGACGGCAATGACATCTGGGCGGTATTGCTCGACCCACGCTGTTAGTTGTTCTTCCAGTTGCAGAAGTCGGTGCTCCAGGGGCGTATCGGTAGAAGTCAGAATGACTCCAACGCCGAGCAAAGCGATGGGAGATCCAACCTCTCCTTCAATAACACCCACGCCGCAGCGCGTCAGACCGGGATCTACACCGAGAACGCGCGTCACTATCCGTCATTCCGTAACTCTGCGCGGGCATTCATCTAACTAGCCTAGATCGGAGCAGGAACGAATCAATCCAGGCTCGCCATAACATCATCTGAAACATCGAAGTTCCCGTACACGTTCTGAACGTCATCGAGTTCCTCAATGGCGTCGATAAGCTTGAATACCTTCTCAGCTTGTTCGGCATCAAGAGGAATGGACATTGAAGGAAGAAGAGATGTTTCCGCCGATTCGTACTCAATACCAACAGAATGAAGCGCCGCTCTGACCGCAATAAGGTCTGTCGGCTCACTCACTATTTCAAAAGAGTCGCCGATGTCATTGACTTCTTCTGCCCCTGCTTCTAGCACGGCTTCGAGTATTTTGTCTTCGGTTACGTTGGCGGTCTTGGTCAGGATGACTACACCTTTACGGCTAAAGAGATACGAGACCGAACCAGGATCTGCCATCGAGCCGCCGTTTCGCGTAACTGCCACACGAACTTCCGACGCCGCGCGATTTCTATTATCAGTTAAACATTCAATGAGGAATGCGACACCTGCTGGGCCATAACCCTCGTACATGATGGTCTGCCAGTCCGCGCCGCCAGATTCAAGACCTGCGCCGCGTTTAATCGCGCGTTCGATATTGTCTGCCGGCATCGAATTCTTCTTCGCTTTTGCCACTGCATCGAAGAGCGTCGGGTTGCCCACCATGTCAGCGCCGCCCGTGCGGGCCGCAACTTCAATCGCCTTAACAAATTTTACAAAGGACTTAGCACGGCGAGAGTCGATGATCGCCTTCTTATGCTTGGTCGTCGCCCATTTGGAATGGCCGGACATATACACCCCATCATTTTTTATCGAGAACCAAAAAGCACTAGCCCAACTTTATCCGATCAAATCAAGCCGCCTTGCACACTTCATCTATGAAATAGCGATGGATCCGGCTGTCATCGGTCAATTCTGGATGAAAAGACGTCGCAAGCATATGGCCCTCTCTGACTGCGACGGGGTGGCTCACGCCTTCACGCGTGACTGTTGAAAGAATCTGGACCCCTGCCCCGATCTGCTCGACCCAAGGCGCTCGAATAAAAACCGCACGCATCGCCGTATGAGTCAGGCCCTCCATCGCAATATCAATTTCAAATGAATCAACTTGCCGGCCAAATGCATTTCTCCGGACCGTTATATCCATACCTCCAAAAGTTCTCTGGCCTGCAGTGGCGTCCAGCACCCGATCGGCAAGGAGAATCATGCCAGCGCACGATCCATAGACTGGAAGCCCCGATTTTATGCGGCTTGAAATCAGGTCAAAGACCTCGAAAGTCTCTGCAAGGTGAGCAATCGTGGTTGATTCGCCACCAGGAATGATCAGCGCATCGACTGCATTAATCTCCTGCGGGCGGCGCACGGAGATCGGTTCCACGCCACAGTCTTGGAGCGCTCGGAGATGTTCGCGCACATCACCTTGTAGCCCGAGTACGCCTACTTTCACGGTCTGTCCTAATTACCAACCGCGATCAGCCAGGCGGTGAGGGAGAGGGATGTCGGCGACATTGATGCCGACCATTGCATCACCTAGACCACGCGAAGCATCCGCAATGACCTTTGGATCATCAAAGAACGTGGTCGCCTTGACGCAGGCCGCGGCACGTCGTGCTGGGTCTCCAGATTTGAAGATACCCGAACCGATAAACACTCCGTCTGCACCAAGCTGCATCATCATTGCCGCGTCGGCAGGCGTTGCGATGCCTCCCGCAGTAAATAAAATGACGGGAAGTTTCCCGGTCTGCGCTACTTCCTTCACCAGTTCATAAGGAGCCTGAAATTCCTTAGCTGCCACATAGAGTTCATCGTCGCGCATTGAAGTCAGACGCCTAATCGCGCCACCGATCTCGCGCATGTGAGTCACAGCGTTGGAGACATCGCCAGTACCAGCTTCGCCTTTAGAGCGGATCATCGCGGCACCTTCATTGATGCGACGAAGTGCCTCCCCCAAATTTGTTGCACCACATACGAAGGGGACGGTGAACTTCCACTTATCAATATGGTTTTTGTAATCCGCGGGAGTTAAGACCTCAGACTCGTCGATGTAATCGACTCCGAGACTCTCAAGTATCTGAGCTTCAACGAAATGTCCGATACGAACTTTAGCCATAACCGGAATCGAGACGGCCGCTTTGATCTTCTCGATCATGTCGGGATCAGACATACGCGCCACTCCGCCTTGTGCACGGATATCGGCTGGTACGCGCTCGAGTGCCATAACGGCCACTGCACCGGAATCTTCTGCGATCTTGGCTTGCTCCGCATTGACAACGTCCATGATGACGCCGCCTTTGAGCATCTCTGCCATCCCACGTTTGACTCGACCAGTCCCGATGACCTCAGACATGAACACTCCCTTGAAAGGCTTTAAAAATTTATTTCAGGCCGCAATCCTACTTTGTTGGAGTCGGGCTCGCTGACGCGGAAGGCGAGGGCGATGGCAGCGTGAAAACAGGGGGCGAATCAGTCATCGCCACCCAAACCTGCCCCCCAGCAAATGGAATCGGGGTTCCATCGGGCAGGGCCCATGTTGTGCCAGATGTCGCATCAGGCCTATTCCACATTGCTTTGAATGCAAACCCGTTGCGAAGAACATAACCCGTGCCTGATCCGATGGTGGCGGAGAATGGAGTGACCCCGCCGAACTTGTCGTGATACTGCGAAGGGGTAATGGAAACCGTTTGGATGACCAGAGTCGTTGGGCCTAACTGGCCACCATCGGCTGCTAAGTCCGGGCTGTTGGCATGGACCAGAAGCCATCTCGACTCCGTGGGCGACCAGATCGCAGTGTAAGTATTGGCCGGCCATTTCAACTTCACCGAAAGGATTGACTGCCCACCGACAGGGGCTGGCCCGAAAGTCCATCCCATCTTCTTCGATGTGACAATCGAAATATTCTGATCCACCAATTTCGACATCAACAGATCGGCCCGTAAAATCAGATTCACTGGAGCAAAGCGCGTGATATCGCGCGTGTAAATTGTTGCTGTTTCGCGTTGAGCGCCAAGGTTTTCGAGGTTGGCTGCCGCAATTACTGGGAGCATCTTCGATTGTGCACCCGAGTAAGCAAAAGCAACATGTCCATATTGAGAGAGCAGATCGATATCACTGATGCGTGCACTGCGAACCGGGCCAATCTGGGTAGGTATTTGGGAGGAGAAGACTGCTGCTAAACGAGTCAGGCCGCCTTCTACTTCCTCTATGTAGACGAGATCAGCTTTGTCCAGCCCAATTTGGGGATGAGCCTGCGTTGTGTCGTCAATTTTGACTACGAGGACTGGACCATCCGTTCCTACGCGACCGCTGATCGAGTTGTAGGTGATCACAGGAGGATTCGGTGCCGATGAGACGTGCAACGTCTTCTTCACGGCCGAGCAACTTGTGAGGAGAAGCAGGGATATCGCGGCGGCAATAGCAATCGTCTTTGAGTTCCTAGAGAACATCATCTTCGAATTCATACGTGACAGGTAGTGGGGCCCGACCGGCAAGTCGGAAGACTTTGAATATCAGTTTTTGACGCACGGCTCGAGTCCTATTCACTGCATCGACATGTATCGCGATGGCTACGCGAATCTTATTGGTGAGTTCCGAAAGTTCTCGGAGCAACTCCTGTTCACCCGGTTTAGATTCCAGGGTCAGGTCGTTCTGCAACAGTCCGAGAGCTCCAGAGAGGCCACTTTCAGCGTGAGATCTGTGGATGATTGAGGCATCTCGTGCTTGATAAGCGGCCGCAGTGAGGAGCAGGGATGAGGCTGGATCTGCCCGATCGCTGCGGGCAATTTCAAGTGCGATCGCTGCCCGCCGTTGGAGGAGGCCGTCAAGGTTGGCCCAGCTTGTCTCAACACGATGATGTAGCCGATCCAATCGCGTTGCGGAAAAAGTTAAATACCAGAGGACGACTAAGACCGCTCCTAGAATGAGTGCTGCAGTCTTCACTGGGTCTGCCCTTCGCGGTTGAGCAATCTACTCCAACTACGCGTATCAGAGGCCAAACGGACTCCTCCTCCACCCACCATTGCCATTTCATAGACCGAGAAGATCTGTTGTGCGACGTTGTCCCAATCAAACACCACGGAGTGCTCTCGCCCGATCGCACCAATCGCCCCGCGTTTTTGGGCATCGCGGAGTAGATCAATCGATGTCTTGGCCAAGTCCGCGGAATCCTCCGATTTGAAAAGCGCGCCGTATTTTCCTTCTCCCAATAATGATGCAAAAGCTGGAATATCGCTCGCGACGATTGCTGCTCCGGCGGCCATTGCCTCTGCCAGAATAATTCCAAAGGATTCACCGCCGGTATTAGGGGCGACGTAGAGTGAAACCGAACTCAGAAAGTCTGCCTTCTCCTTCTCGTCTAAGCGCCCAAGAAATGTCACCCGATCTCGAATCTGTTGATCAACTTTCTTCATCACATCTTCGCTGTCACCTGGCCCAGCTACGAGCACGCGAACATCGGGAATGCTTCTAGCCACTATCGCAAGAGCATCTAGGAGAATATCTAAGCCTTTTCGGGGCTCCTCGAACCGCCCCATGAATCCCAACGTATTCCCGACCCACTCAGGACGTTGGACTCCTGCGCGAAATTTCTCCGCGAAGATTCCATTTGGAATGACGATGGCATCGGTCTCCAAATGCTCCGTCAAAGTGTGTCGCGCGGTTTCACTGACTGCGATCCGCACTGCCAATTTCTCAATCACAGGCTCCAAGATTGGACCGACTGCAAAAATCGCGCGCTGTCGCTTCGATGATGCATGAAAGGTACCCACCATCGGCCCGTCTGCCGCCCAGCAAGCCAACAGGGACAGGGATGGGATTGCCGGCTCATGCAGATGGAGTAGGTCAAAATTGCCTTGTGCAATCCACTGACGCACGCGTGAAAACGCGATAGGACCAAAGAGAACACGGGCGACTGCTCCGTTGTATGGAATTGCAATCGGTTTTCCAGCACTTACAACATAGACAGGCAGCGAATTCTCATCGATCGCAGGGGCAAGAACTGAAACAACATGTCCCTGTGAAATCAAGTACTCCGCTAGGTCTCCGATGTGGGCTTGTACACCTCCGGGCGTATCCCATCCATATGGGCAGACAATTCCTATTCGCAATTGCTTCTTAGGCATTTACGCGTTCCTTGAAATCCGCATCTACCCATATTCGTTGCAGCATATGCCAGTCCTCGGGATGCTCTGCGATTCCCTTTGCAAAATTGTCCGCACAGCGTTGCACGGTCTCCTGCACCCGTTCGAGTTGAGTTCCCGTCTGGTTAACCTGCACCAGTTCAAAATTAATGTGGATTCCCTTTGGCGTGTATGACACATACGCCGTCAGCAGTGGTGCGCCGGTATTGATGGCAAGAACGGCCGGACCAGCCGGCATACGGGCTAGTCCCCCAAAGAAATTTACCGATACACCCGTCTGCGAAAGATCGCGGTCGGCGACTAACGCGACCAATCCTCCTTGCCGCAATCGCTTTGCCAGAATTGCAATCGAACGGGAGTCAAGGGCTAGAACTTCCATTCCCATTGCTTCACGGTAGGCCACAAATTTTCGAAATAACAATTCGGGTCTTAGCCGCTCCGCCACCGTCGCCAATTTAACGCCCTTGCTGCAGAAGTATGCGCCTGCATGGTCCCAGTTACCGGCATGCGGCAGTGCGACTATCACCCCCGTGCCCGCTGCGATCGCATCCATTAACAAATGTTCATTGTGAACTTCGACGGTCTGCGTCATACGTTCGTTTGACCAATCGGGGAAACGAAAAGTGTCGCACCAGTAGCGCATATAGGACCTCATCGATGCCTGCATCAGCGAATCCATTTGCTGTGGGGTGTACTCAGGTTTTACTCGTCCGAGATTTGAACGAAGGCGAGTAACACTTTTGCCTTTTCTCTTCGACAGTGACCTGCCCAGTTGATAGAACAGAGCATAGGCAGAATTTTCTGGAAGCCATCTCACCACTCTCCAGGCGAGTAGATAAAGGACGGCCACAAGTGAATCAATTAACTTTCTCATATATTTTTGACGGCCTTTTTGACGATCACTACGCGCTGGATCACTGTAAAAGTTCCCAGAAGAGTTAAAAGCCACATGCCAACGGCCAACGCATAGGACACTCCTACGCCGTGCAGGAGTATTGCTAGCAAGGCGATCATCAATCGCTCCGTCCGTTCGGCCAGACCGCCACTGCACTGGACGCCTATTGACTCAGCCTTTGCGCGAATATAGGGAACAAGCAGTCCGGTGAGAATGGCGAACAAGATGACGGGGATCAATGGATCACCGTGAGCGTCCAATCCGAGAATCAAGGCAATTAAGATCGATGAATCAGTGATTCGGTCAACAGTGGAATCTAGGAACGAGCCCCACGGACTCGAGCCCCTCTGCGAGATTCTGGCCATTGTTCCATCGAAGAGATCGCTCAAAATGAAGAAAGCAACGACCAGAGTGCCTCCGAAGAAGTGCGCTCGAGGGTAGAAAACAAAGGAAGAAACGACCACGCCAAGGCCGCCGATCACCGTCATCGAGTTCGGGGTGAGGCCCATCCGAAGCAGTGCCCTGGCCATTGGGGTAATGAGGCGCGTTACCGCCGGCTTCAATAGATCGCTAATCATCGCCACCATCGTAGGCTGACCTCGTGACGATACCTAGTTCAAATCATCCAATCCCAGGCTTCGGGCAAAAATCCACCCTGCGTATTCATATCTTTGGGCATTCCGGCGCTCATCCTGAGGAGATTGCCCGAGAATTCGATGGGGTGATGAATCCTCCGAACCCAAGCGAGTGCGACTTGGCGATCTTTGTCATCAACCCGGCCACAGGCATCGACTCTGAATCCATTGCCCAATGGGAATCCCTCAACGACTCGATGGTTCCCCGACTTGTTGCGGTCACCGGTCTGGAAAACCCTGAGGCAGATTTCGACGATGCCGTTTTGCTGGCAAATAGAGTTTTCGACTTAACGGTGACCCCTTACTTGGTACTCCACGATGACAGCGGTATCGCCTGCGCCCTCATTGGCCTGGAAGATATGAGGATTTACGATTATTCAACATTGCCCCCGAAGATTCTCGCCAGTGAACCTGAGCATCACACTCTCGTTCAAGAATTTCGAAGCGAATACATGGCCACTATCGATGTCATGGGTAAAGATGGCTTCGGCGCCGGTTTGATGTTCCCCGCGATCCCCGTTTGGATTGAAAAGGGAATCGGCGTGGATATCGTAAGAAACTACATAGCGCAACTCGAACAGTAACTACCAAGCGGCGGAAAGATCCGAACGAGTCTGTGAGAGAAGTTGAGGAAGTACTTTCACTCCCCCAATAATCGGCATGAAATTGGAATCGCCGCCCCACCGTGGAACGACGTGCTGGTGAATATGCTCGGCAACACCGGCCCCTGAAGCTTCACCTTGGTTCATTCCAATATTGAACCCCGCTGCATTCGCAACTTTTCTTATCGTCTTCATTGCATGCGCGGTTAGAGCCGATATTTCATTTCGCTCTACATCGGTAAGGTCGGTCAAATCGGCAACATGGCGATAAGCACAAACCAGAAGATGGCCCGCGTTATAGGGATACAAGTTCATGACGACGTAAGCGCTCTCGCCGCGATGAACAATCAAGCCCTCTTCATCCGTTAGGGCCTGGATTCTGCAAAACGGACACGTAACACCGTTGCTGGCCAATGGGCGATTCTCACCCCGCAAATACTCCATCCGATGGGGAGCCCACATCCGCTGCCAAGCATCGGGCATGCCGACCCCATCAATCATGGAAATCACCTATACCTGTCGTCGCTCTCGGATGGCACTTTCAATCTCTTCGATCGCATCGGCAATCAAGACGCCATTGCGCTGCTGGCCATCCCGGTATCTAAACGAAATTGCGCCAGCTTTTTGATCTTCTTCCCCTGCGATGATCATGAAGGGAATCTTCTCCAACTGCGCGTTGCGGACTTTCTTCTGCATGCGATCATCCGAGGCGTCAATGGATGCACGAATTCCACGCATCTTCATCTGCGCGACGATGTCGCGGAGGTATGGCTCGAATGAATCTGCAACGGGGATGCCCATGACTTGCACTGGGGCCAACCACGGCGGGAAAGCACCTGCATAGTGCTCGGTGAGCACACCGAAGAAACGTTCGATCGAGCCGAATAGTGCTCGGTGAATCATGACAGGGCGTTGACGCGATCCATCGTTTGCAACGTATTCAAGTTCAAATCGAAGTGGAAGTTGGAAATCCACCTGAATCGTCGAGAGTTGCCATGTACGCCCGATTGCATCTTTTGCCTGAACGGAAATCTTTGGCCCGTAGAACGCGGCACCGCCTTCATCCAGAACTAACTCAAGATTCTGTTTGAGAGCCGACTGTCTTAACGCTTCGGTGGCCTGCTCCCACTCGGCATCCTCCCCGACGGACTTGTTGACGTCACGAGTTGACAACTCCAAATAGAAATCGCTCAGGCCGTAATCCCGAAGCAAGTTCAGGACAAATGTCAGCAGGCTGTCGAGTTCTTCAAGCATCTGATCAGTCGTGCAATAGATATGGGCATCGTCCTGAGTGAATCCTCGAGCCCGGGTAATACCGTGCAGGACTCCTGATTTTTCGTATCGATACACAGTGCCAAATTCAAAAAGGCGCAGCGGCAGTTCGCGATATGAGCGTTGACGGGACCTGAAAATAAGATTGTGAAACGGGCAGTTCATGGGCTTCATGTAATACTGCTGCCCAGCACGCTTGACCGTGCCATCGCCATGAAGCTCTTCGTCCAAGATCATCGGCGGGTACATTCCGTCCGCGTACCAATCCAGGTGCCCGGAAGTTTCAAATAAGGCAGCCTTGGTCAGGTGAGGTGAATAGACGAACTCGTAATCCTCTTCCACATGTCGTCGACGTGAATAATCCTCCATCGCCTGGCGAATGATTCCGCCTTTGGGATGAAAGACTGCAAGTCCTGAACCGATTTCTTCCGGGAAGGAGAAAAGATCCAGATCTGCGCCCAGGCGGCGGTGATCGCGTTTCTCTGCCTCAAGAAGGAAATCCAAATACATATTCAAATCATCTTGAGTGGCCCATGCGGTTCCGTAGATTCGCTGAAGCATCGGGTTTTTCTCCGAACCGCGCCAATAGGCACCGGCGCTTCGCATGAGCTTGAAGGCAGGGATGTGTTTTGTTGACGGCAAATGTGGTCCTCGACAAAGATCACTCCAGACGGGTTGCCCATCGCGACCCAGGTTGTCATAGATCGTCAATTCCGCTCCGCCGACTTCAACGCTGGATTCATCGGCGCCAGGTGATTTCAAGCCGACGAGTTCGCATTTATACGGCTCATGTGCGAGTTCGCCCAGAGCTTGCTCTTCGGTAACAACCCGGCGGCGAAATCGTTGGCCCTCTTTGACGATCTTACGCATCGCGGTCTCAAGAGCTATCAAGTCCTCTGGAGTAAAGGGCTTGGCGGGATCGAAGTCGTAGTAGAAACCATCGGTGATCGGAGGCCCGACCCCTAGACGAGTATTAGAAAAGGTTTGTTGCACTGCTTGAGCAAGCACATGCGCCGTCGAGTGGCGCAGAACTTTTAGACCTTCAGGCGAAGAAATTGAAATGGGCTCGACGATGTCACCTGCTTGTAGATCAGTCCAGAGATCTCTGAGTTCGCCATTGATCCTACAGACGACAATATCCTTCTGTTCGGCAAAAATATGAGTGGGTCGCTGATCACCTGGGATCGACGTGTTTTGACCATTTACGATGATTTCAATCTGCGACATAGAAATGAGTCTATCTAATGGTGGGCTAATAACCCCTCACGGATCAATATCTTGAGCCATGTGGGCCAGTAATTCTTCCCTTAGTTGCGTATCAATCTCAAGGCTCCGCTCTTTCAAAAATGATACGGGTTGTGCCACTTTCAAACTGGAAATCAAATAGATCGATTGAGCCTCCTCAAGGTTCT
>JANMBV010000128.1:0-81268 GCA_031360585.1 Actinomycetes bacterium
TTGATTACGAGAGAGCCAATCTGGCCTCGCTGATTGGTCGCCTTAAGACGCAAAATGCGCAGTTTAAAGCGCCCTTCTTTGAAATTCGTGTAGTCGACGGGAACTTGCAAGTACGAGCATTCGAAACCGTCGTAGCAATGAGTCCACGTGAGTTTCTGAGATTGGTACTCCGCCAGAGATGAAGGCAAATGTCGTGCTTTTTCGATAGAAAAAGTACCCATGATTAGTAGGACGATTACAACGATAAGTGCGATGCTCCGCTTTCTTGGTGAAATCATCGGGCCAACACGCACATAAGCGCTTCGACGCTCAGAAGGGGGGCTGCATTAAAGCTCAAATTTTTGCGCGTCTGCATAATCGCTTCTATCTTTTCTAGAATCCTCTCGGGGCGTTTCTCCTGGGCAAGTTTTAGTATCTTCTCCGCGACCTCTTTGTTTATGAGAGAGTCGCCAAAGCAGGACTGCAGCATAAGAACATCGCGATAAAGAGTGGCCAAATCTAAAAGCGCACCATCTAGAGAGTCACGGACCATTCGAGTAGCACGAGACTTCTGCTCTTTCTCCAATTCCTTGAGAGCCTTAGCCCCGCCAGTTGCCATTCCTCGCCCCGTTGCCCCTTGCCCCCAAGCAAGTCCTAGTTCTTGGGACTCCCTTTCAGAGCGCGCATCCGACTGTGCATTGGCTTCGGTCGTTGCAAGTTCTACAAGCGTCGCCGCTGCCGCGAAGGCGGAGGAAATATCGGTGATAGTGAATGGCAAATTCATGATCGTGTTTCGCCGAGAGCGAATTGATTCATCACTTGCCAAGTGGCGAGCGCGGCCGATGTGACCTTGGCTCACGCGAGAAGCAAAATCTGCCATCGCCGGGGATATTCCATCACGGCGGATCAGGACATCTGAAACCTCAGCCGAGGATGGCGTGCGCAATTGAAGGTGCCGTGCTCGCGAGCGAATCGTTGGCAGGACGTCAAACAAGGTTGGGGCGCAGAGCAGCCAGACTGTGCGAGCCCCAGGCTCCTCTATTGCCTTGAGCAGTGCGTTGGCAGCAGATTCGGTAAGTCGGTCAGCATCTTCCATCACGACGACTCGCCAACCTCCAACGCTGGGGGCCCACGCCACTCGTTGCAGAAGCTCTCTGACTTCGTCGACTTTTATGGACAATCCCTCAGTGCGAAGTACTTCGACGTCGGCGTGCCCACCGGCCTTTGCAGTTCGACAATCGATACAGGTACCGCAGCCGCCATCAGGGCAGATGAGTGCGGCAGCGAAGGCAATCGCAGCACTTGATCGTCCGCTTCCCGGAGGCCCCGTGAAGAGCCAGGCGTGCGTCATCTCCTGGGTCTGATCAGCGTTGCGTGAAGAGCGGACCGCATCCTTTAATGAATTGACGATGTGCGGCTGCCCTACGAGTTCATCAAAGACTGACATCGATCTCACTTTGCCTTAGCTTTGCGCTTGAATCCTTGAGGAATCCGACTGGTCTTCACTTTCTTCTCTTTCTTTGGAACTTTGCTCAAAGCCGGCAACTCGTTCACTCGGGTCATGATGGCGTGGTGAATCACTTCCACTGCCATCCGAGCGTCCACGACGAGATAACGCTCGGGGTCAATTAAGGCCAACTGCAAATACTCCTGGCGAATGCGTTCGTGGAATGCCAGGGGCTCAGCCTCAAGGCGATCCAACTTCTTCAATCTGCTTAAACCAATCTCGGCCGGCAAATCCAAAATGATTGTCAGCGTGGGGTAGAGAGATTCGCTGGCCCACCTGGAAATGCGAGCCACTTCCCCTGGCTCTAGCACTCGACCCGCACCTTGATAGGCGATCGATGAATCAAAATAACGGTCGGTGATGACGATGTCTCCAGCTTCAAGGGCAGGGCGAATCACCGAGAAGACGTGATGGGCTCGATCGGCTGCATAGAGCAGCGCCTCAGAGCGAGGAGATATTTGGCCCGTACTGTGCGAAAGCAAAATTTCCCGCAGATCTTTTCCAAGAGGTGTGCCACCAGGTTCGCGAGTGAGGACCACGGAGTGACCTTCATCCTCAAGCCTATCCTTGAGCAATTTCGTCTGCGTCGATTTGCCCGAACCCTCGCCGCCTTCAAAGGCAATAAACAAACCCATGGTTGGCGCGCCGGTGATCGCGCCCAATTCGCCTTTAAGTGCATTGGATATGTCGCTCCAGAAAGAGACACTGGGTCGGTCCTTCATCTGATGGTAGGAAACGGCCCCGATGGCCGTGGCAATAATGCCGGCAAAAAAGATAGTGATTGCGGCTCCGTTGTAGTTGATGTGAATCTTCTGGAAGTCCAGCGATCGCTTGCCCACAACTGCCGCGATCAGAGGAGAAACCGCGAGCACTGCCACCAAAGTTACGCGGATGAGTGATTGCATGAATGCAAAAGTGCGACCGCGCACCTCGTCTGCAGTCTCCATGCCTAGCATCGTGAATCCGGTAACCCAGCAAACCCCAGAGAATGAACCGAGCACGACAACAATAAAAACAGCGAGAACGAGGTTGGGAATCAATGCAAGGAGAACGAGAAACACTCCCGATGCGGTCAGGGATGCGCCGAAGAGTCGCCGGCGCGAGAATTGAGCAAAGACCTTAGGTCCGAAGGCGATACCTAGCGCAAGCCCGGTGAAGACTGAACCGAAGAGAACACCGTATGCAGCGTTCCCGCCACCGAGGTCGCCCACGAATGTTCTGGCCAGACCAATGACAGCACCGGCGGCAATGAATGCCCCGGTGATTCCGACAATGAGTCCACTGACAATCTTTGATTTGCGGACCGAGCGCCAGCCTTCTAGCAGAGATTTTCCGACACCGACTTCACCCGCAGTCTTTGACGCGGCGCCCTTGGGTATCTCATGCAATCCCCACGCAGTCCAGGCCCCGAAAGCAAAGCTCGCCGCATTGATGTAGAGGGCGAGATCCACTGAGTTACCTTTGAAAAATGGAACCGCGTTGGCGAGGGCGCCACTGATCAGTGCGAGAAAAGAGAAGAGAATGGCGGCGATAGGTGCGGTGCCATAGGCGGCCAATAAGGAGACCTGGTTGGCGCTCTCCAATTTTTCCTTCGGCACCAAGTTGGGAACACTGGCCTCTTTGGCGGGCGACCAGAACAGGGTTACGCACTCGACCAGAATGGTGGCGGTGTAAAGCCAGACGAAGGTATGAATAATCGGAATAGAGATATAAAAGGCAGTGCGGAGAATGTCGGTGACGATCATCAACTGGCGGCGATCGAAACGATCGGCGATGACTCCGGCAATCGGCCCCAGGAAGACCGAAGGCACCAAGCGCGCGATGAAGACGCCGGCAATGGCGTAGTTGGCCTTGGTGTAGTTGCCGTGGGAGAGCTGTTGAGCCATGGCCGTGGTGGCCAGAAGGCCCAGCCAATCTCCCAGGGAGGAGAAGGCCATGGAGCGCCAGAGCCGGCGGAAAGCGGGTATGGCCATCACCCCACGGGTTTGATCCTGTGCGGGGGGAGTCGGAATAGGGAGTGAGCGTGCCACGGGGTAAGGGTAGTCGGAACGGTCAGAAGGTGAAGTCCGCTTCGTTAAAATCGCTGGGAAACCAACCATTGGTAATTATCCCCTGGACTGCTTCGGCCGCTAGGCGACGGGTAGCATCCAAAACTTCTCCTGCATGCTCCAGGGTGAGAGCGGATGCGTGATAGTTGAACTCCGTTTTATGACTCTGGCAGAGGCTGAAATCTTCTACCAGAGACTGAGCAACATTCGATTTCGCGAGCAGATCAATGGCCTCGCGGTGGTTGGCGGCTACTGAATGCTCTCCCAACCGTGCGTCACAAATTAGATCCACTGCCCGAATGGCGCCAGAAACTGAAAGTGTGCCTGACGTGTGAGAGCGGAGCAGATCTAGTTCGCTCTGCGCTCCGTCAATCATTTGTTTGAGCTGGAGCAATGCCGAGGGAATCGGACCGACGGAAGCTGGTTGCGTTCGGCTCACTTATGAAACCAGTTCGCTGAGTTTTTTCCCATGCAGCGTTCGGCCATCGGTGAGCACCTGGCGAAGAAACCCGTTAAGGGACGCTTCTTGGAGCGCATCTCGATCTATTACGGTGATCTCCACCTCTCTCCCCACTTCTTGACGAAGGGCTGAACTTGCTTTATAGGCGCGGCGGCGAAAATCCTGTCCTTGCGCGTGATCGTTGGCAATCACGAGAATATCTACGTCGCTGCGTGAGTCCGCATCACCTCGTGCAACCGATCCAAAAAGTGTTACCGAAATGGGCTCGGATCCGAGGGCATCTGCCACAACCTGACCCGCTTGCTCATCCTGGACTCGGGCAAGCCTGACGAGTTGTTTTACGAGGGCATTCTCCCAATGGACAGACCAGAGATGCGATCTTCCTTCGGCACGAGAACTTACGATTCCGTGCCTGGCTAAGTCACCTAGGGCAAGGTTGGTGGTTGTTGGAGAAAGATCGGATCGACGGGCGATGGCTCTGCCGCTAAGTGCTTGTGAGTTGGCCAGCATTACATCTAGCACGCGCGCGCGAGTAGCATCATAAAAAAGTGCAAGCGGCTTATTTAAAGGATTCATGGGAAGTGCAACCTCCACTATCTATCTTATGTCCATTTTATTGGACATAAGAATAGTACTGGAGTAGCTCAGTTTCGTCTACTAAATAGGCTTAAGGCACGTCGTTTGGCGCTTTTGTCCGCTAAATTGGACATGGAAATCGATGATTTAGGTCGCCTTAGCTTTACCAGTGGCAGCCTTCTTTGCCACCCTTTTTGCGGCGCCCTTCTTCACGACATTCTTGGTCAGAGTTGGAGCGCTCTTCTTTGGGCGTGCCTTTTTAGAAGGGCTAGTGGCGGCTGTTTTCTTTCTGGAGGCTCGACCCTTCTTCGGAGATGGGCCATTTTCAGCCTCCCAGGCCCTGCGTCCAGCCAAGAGTTCAAGGCCGCGCTCCAAAGTCATACCTTCAAGGGTGTCGCCTCGGCGAAGGGTCGCGTTGGTCTCTCCGTCGCTCACATACATGCCAAATCGGCCATCTTTTAGGAGTAATGGCTTGGACGTTGCCGGATCATCACCCAGCTCCTTCAACGGCGGTTTCGCCACGCCTCTGCGCCGCAGCTTCGGCTCCTTGTAGATGGCAACGGCCTCATCGAGTGAGAGTGAGAAGAGTTGGTCCTCGCTGGTCAGAGTGCGCGAATCTGCACCACGTTTCAGATACGGACCGTAACGCCCGTTCTGGACGGTGATCTCCTCGCCCGTTTGCGAATCTGTGCCAAGCACGCGGGGCAGAGAAAGCAACTTCACGGCATCATCGAATGTGATGGTGTCCAAGGTCATCGTGGAGAGCAGGGATGCGGTCTTGGCTTTGTCACCTTTCTTGGCATCTTCAGGAAGCACTTGCGTCACGTACGGACCGAAACGACCCGACTTGGCAACAACTTCCAGCCCGGTATCTGGTTGGATTCCCAGTTCGCGCTCGCCAGATGGCTGAGCAAGAATCTGCTTCGCAACCTCAAGGGTTAACTCGTCAGGTGCCATGGTCTCTGGAATGTTGGCGAGCTTTCGATCATCGCCTTCGCCTTGTTGAAGATATGCGCCGTAGCGACCAACGCGAATTTGAATATCATCGCCGAGGCGCATGGTGTTAACTTCGCGGGCATCAATCGCACCAAGGTCGGCGGATAACTCATTAAGACCAGGTTGTCCATCGTGTCCGTAGAAGAAATCGCGGAGCCAATCTACGCGTTGCGCCTGCCCGTTTGCGATCTTATCGAGGTCCTCTTCCATACTCGCTGTGAATTCGTAGTCGACGAGTTTGGCAAAGTGCGTCTCCAGCAGACCGGTCACCGAGAATGCAAGAAACGCTGGAACTAGTGCGCGACCGCGCTTGTACACGTACCCGCGATCTTGAATGGTCGCCATGATCGACGCAAATGTTGATGGACGACCAATGCCGAGTTCCTCCAACTTCTTAACCAGAGTCGGCTCGGTGTAACGCGCAGGCGGTTTGGTGTCGTGGCCCTCGCAGTTGTACTCGGAAACCTTCACGGCCTGACCAACGCTCATCGCAGGAAGGCGTCGATCCTCGCTCTCTTCATCGCCCGTCTGGTCGGTTACATCCTCGTAGGCGGCAAGGAAGCCATGAAAGGTGATGACAGAGCCATTAGCCCTAAATAACGCTTGTTTTTCGTCATTTGTGGTCGCCTCAAAATCAACACGCATCTGCATCTTTTTAGCATCAGCCATCTGCGATGCAACTGTGCGCTTCCAAATCAAGTCATAGAGTGCGAACTCATCGCGGGAGAGTTCAGGGGCAAGCTCACCTGGGGTGCGAAAGACCTCTCCGGCTGGGCGGATGGCTTCGTGCGCCTCTTGTGCATTCTTGGTCTTGCTTGCATATGCACGCGGCGAATCCGAAACATGGTCAGCGCCATAGAGTGCCTTGGCTGCGTTCCGGGCGGCGGTGATCGCTTGCCCGGAAAGATTGACGGAGTCAGTTCGCATGTAGGTGATGTATCCGTTTTCGTAGAGGCGTTGGGCAACGCGCATCGTGATCTGCGCGCCCCATCCCAAACGTCCGCCCGCATCTTGTTGCAAGGTGGACGTAGTGAACGGTGGTTTTGGTCGTTCGGTACGTGGCGAATCCTCAATGGACTTAACGGCCAATGAGGCTGATTGAAGAGATGCCACCAATTCTTTAGCGGATCTCTCATCGAGAAGGAGAATGTTTGCAAGGGACTTCTCTTTGACCGCGCCATCGGCGCCGAAGTCATTTGTCGCCGCAACTTTCTTTCCGTCCACACCGATGAGGCGAGCGTTGAAACCTAGTTCGCACTTTGCTGTGACATCCCACCACGAGGACGAGATGAAAGCCATCCGCTCGCGCTCTTTTTCGACAATCAACCGAGTGGCCACAGATTGAACACGTCCTGCCGAAATTCGCGGCATGACCTTCTTCCAAAGCACCGGAGAGAGTCGGTATCCGAAGAGCCGATCGAGTACGCGCCGTGTTTCTTGGGCGTCGATAAGGTGATAATCCAGATCTCGCGTCTCGTTGACCGCCTTTTGAATCGCCTCTTTCGTGATCTCGTTAAAAACCATCCGCTTAATAGGAATTTTTGGCTTCAAGACTTCAACCAAATGCCAGGCGATGGCCTCGCCCTCGCGGTCTTCGTCAGTCGCCAGGATTAGTTCATCCGCCCCTTTCATCAACTCCTTGAGTTCGGCAACTTTGGCCTTCTTGTCGGGGTTGATGACGTAGAGGGGGGCGAAATCTTCTTCAATGTTTACGCCCTCTTTAGCCCAGGCAATTCCCTTGTATTCCTTGGGAATATCAGCGGCCCGCTGCGGCAAATCTCGAATATGGCCGACGCTTGCCTCGACGATGTACTCATCGCCGAGGTAGCCGCCAATCTTTCGAGCCTTCGCTGGAGATTCAACAATCACCAGCTTCTTGAGATCCTTTGCCATAGCCGCCTTTAGGGGTGAATTCGTCTCAGTGATCGTTGGCTCAATAGTCAATCGTTGTCGACTTGCGACGGTTATGAATAAGAGCACCGATGATGACGGCAAAGGCAAAGAGGCCGATTGCAATGCTTACGCCTGTATGACCACCCAAGGACATGCTGACAATTGCAGGAGTAATCAGAAGGCCAACAAGGTTCATAACCTTAATCAGCGGGTTGATTGCCGGACCTGCGGTGTCTTTGAATGGATCTCCTACCGTATCGCCGATGATCGTTGCAGCGTGGGCATCTGAGCCCTTTCCACCGTAGTGACCATCTTCCACCATCTTCTTGGCGTTATCCCAAGCTCCACCGGAGTTGGCAAGGAAAACAGCCATCAAGGTTCCGGTGCCGATTGCGCCAGCAAGGTATGCGCCAAGGGAACCGACGCCAAGTCCAAAGCCAACAGCAATCGGAGCCATAACGGCCAAGAGACCCGGGGTTGCAAGTTCACGCAGTGAATCGCGGGTACAGATATCTACGACGCGACCGTATTCAGGCTTCTCGGTCCCTTCCATAATTCCAGGGTGCTCAATGAACTGCTTGCGCACCTCTACAACAACGGCGCCCGCAGCGCGAGATACCGCGTTGATTGCCAGACCGGAAAAGAGGAAGACAACCGCTGCACCGATAATCAAACCAACAAGGTTGCGTGGGTTGGCTACGTCTAGAACGCCTTGGAACTGCGATGCGAGATTGGCCGCATTCTGGCCGGCATCTTCAACGGCCTTCTTGATCGCATCAGTAAATGCGCCAAAGAGCGCGGTTGCTGCAAGTACAGCAGTGGCGATTGCAATTCCCTTTGTGATGGCCTTGGTTGTATTACCCACGGCATCAAGTGAGGAGAGGATGACCGAGCCTTCACCAACGACGTCGCCTGACATTTCAGCAATGCCTTGCGCGTTGTCAGAGATTGGACCAAAAGTATCCATTGCGACAATGACGCCGACGGTGGTCAAAAGACCAGTCCCAGCAAGGGCAATGGCCAGCAACGATAGAACGATGCTTCCGCCACCCAGCAAGAAGGCACCGAATACTGCTGACGCAATCAGAATTGCCGAGTAGACAGCGGATTCAAACCCGATCGAGATTCCCGATAGCAAGACCGTGGCCGCGCCGGTTTGAGAGGAAGCCGCAACATCATTGACGGGACGCTTGCCAACAGCGGTAAAGAATCCGGTAAGCGTTTGAATGGATGCCGCAAGAACAATCCCGATCAGCACGGCGCCGAGGGCGAGAATGCGAGGATTGGTTGTGCCCGCATCAGAGACTGCCTTAGCCGAGAGCCCTGTCATGAGATTGAATGAACTTGGTAGGTAGACGAAAGTCGCCAGCCCTGTAAGTACGGCGCTGATGATTGCCGATGCGAAGAACGAGCGGTTGATCGAGCTCATCGCCGTCTTATCGGTCTTGCGCATGCGAGTCATGAAGATTCCGATAACGGCCGTCACAGTCCCGATTGCGGGAACGATCAGCGGATAGATGAGTCCGGCATCGCCGAAAGCTGCTTTACCAAGAATAAGCGCGGCAACAAGTGTGACGGCATAGGACTCAAAAAGATCGGCGGCCATACCAGCGCAGTCGCCCACGTTGTCACCAACGTTGTCCGCGATTGTTGCTGCGTTTCGAGGATCATCTTCTGGAATGTTCTTTTCAACCTTGCCAACAAGGTCGGCACCAACATCTGCTGCTTTGGTGAAGATTCCACCGCCAACACGCATGAACATCGCGAGCATCGCCGCGCCAAAACCAAATCCTTCAAGGACTGATGGGGCATTCTCGCGGTAGATGATGACCACAAGGGATGCGCCCACGAGACCAAGGCCCACGGTCGTCATTCCGACAACACCGCCGGTACGGAATGCGATTCGAACTGCCTTCTCGGCAGATTTTTGACGGGCCGCTTCTGCCACGCGCACATTGGCGCGCACTGCCAGCCACATACCGTTGTATCCCACAAATCCGCTAAAAATCGCGCCCACAAGGAAGAAGATCGAGCGGCCGATTCGAATATCGGCAGCTCCTGGAAGGGCGAAGAGAAGAACGAAAACGATTGCGACAAAGTAGGACAGGGTGCGGAACTGGCGAGTCAGGTACGCCGCCGCGCCTTCCTGCACTGCTGCGGCGATTTCCTGCATCTTCTCGGTGCCTTCGTCGGCGGCCAGCACCTGAGCGCGAAGCGCCCAGGCAATACCCAGCGCGATCAGCGAGACCGCTAAGACGATGTAAACATATGTGAGGTTGGTTCCTGTGACATGCACGAGAGAGCTTGCAGCTCGCATTTCTCCTCCATTGGAGATCGGGGCCCCTAATCGGGTGCAAAGATGACCAGAGTGTACGCACAGACCTACCCGTAAGCCCAAATCGTAGGCTCGCTGTACCTATCTATTAGCGGCAGAGTAGAGTCGCCTGCCTATGAACGTGCTGGATGCCAATTCAATAATTGCCGACCTCGGACTTGCAGGAGTTCTGGGCATCCTCTTCGCCGAAACCGGCTTACTCATTGGTCTGGTTTTCCCGGGCGACTCTCTCCTTTTCATCGCGGGAATCGCGGCCTCCGGAACTGCCGCAGCCATTCTTGGCGGTGTCCACCTTTCAGTACTTGGCCTGTTCATTGGCGCCCCGATTGCCACCATCGCCGGCTCCCAGTTGGGGCATTACATCGGCCATAAATTCGGCCGGCCCCTCTTTAACCGACCAGACGGACGCTTCTTCAATCATGCACGGGTGGTCGCAACCGAGAAATGGCTAAAGAAGTACGGACCAGGGCGAGCCATTGTTCTTGCTCGGTACATCCCCTTCGTACGCACGCTCATCAATCCATTGTGCGGGATCGTCCGAGTGCCTGCCTCCACGTTCTTCATATGGAATGTCGTCGGGGGAATTCTCTGGAGCGATGGAATTGCGCTTCTCGGATATATCTTGGGAGAGAAACTCAAAGGATCCGTCGACCATTACTTGCTGCCGATCGTGGGCGTGATAATCGCTTTAAGTTTGTTGCCCCTTGGTATCGAGATAATTAAGGAGATGCGTACCAAGCGACACCTAAGTTAGAACGCTGACCCGCAGAACTCAAAACTCATTCATTCTAAACGCAGGCTGGTCAACCAATTCTTCATCAAGTGGCGCATCTTCGGGCAGACTCGAATTCAGTATCGACATTTCTTCATCCGTTAACGAAATTGATAACCCAGTAATACTGTCTCGAACTGAAGAAATTTTTGTCGCCCCTGGAATTGGGATCATCATAGGAGATGTCTTTAGTAGCCAAGCAATCGCAGTCGCGTACGCACTCACACCTCGTGAAACGCCGACTTCGCGGAAGGCCCCGAACTCTCCGGTGCCTATCCCTTCAGCACGGCTCATTCCCCCAAGCGGAGACCACGGCAGATAGGCAATCCCGAATTCTTCGCACACATCCATTACATCGGCATCATTGCGGTATCGAGGACTGAATTGATTCTGCACGGAAATGATGCCACCCTGATCAGGAATACCGCCCATTTTGATTGCCATCCGCAATTGCTCTGCGTTGTAGTTGCTCACGCCAATTCGCTCGACGAGACCGCGTTCCAAAAGTGCTAACACATTTTCAAACTGATCCTCAAAAATCGCCGAAGGATCCAGGCGGTGGTGCTGCCACAGCTTGATCCGATCAACACCCAAACGCAATGCTGAGGCTTCGACAGCACGGAGCAGATAATCGAGGGAGGCTGCGCGTCCCCAACTTTCCTTCGGGCCCCGGGTAATGCCGCCTTTGGTAGCGATAACAACCTTGCCTTTTGCCTCAGGTGAACCACTCCACGAGCTAAAAGCTGCGCCGACTAATCTTTCATTGTGGCCAAAGGTGTCCCAGCTTGGCGCATAAATATCTGCAGTATCAATCAAAGTAATTCCTGCATCAAGGGCCGCATGAATAACAGCAATCGCCCCTTCGGGATCGTTCAATATTTCTAATCGCTTCGGCGACATTGCGGAGAGTGGCATACAACCAAGACCCATCGCCGAAACTTCCCATGGGCCCAGTGCGCGCTGAGGCAGAGCCATGTCTATAGACCCAGGTCGCTCAGTGTGTAAGCGCTTCGATACTCCAGACCTGCGTCGAGAATTGCTTGCTTCGCGCCGCGTTCAACTATGACGGCTACACCCACCACAATCGCACCCGCTTCACGAAGAGCCTCCACAGCGGTGAGTACGGATCCCCCAGTTGTGGAAGTGTCTTCAACCGCCACAACCCGCCGACCCTTAACATCGGGTCCTTCAATGCGCCGTTGCAATCCGTGCGCCTTCTCCGCCTTGCGGACTACGAAGGAGTCGATCTTCTTCCCACGCGCTGAGGCAACGTGCATCATGGCAACTGCAACAGGATCCGCCCCCAGGGTCAGGCCACCTACTGCCTCGTAATCCCAATCTTTCAGAAGTTCAAGCATCACCTCGCCAACAAGTGGAGCTGCTTGGGAATCTAAAGTCACCCGACGCAGGTCAACGTAGTAGTCCGCCTCTTTGCCAGAGGAGAGAATGACTTTCCCGTGAACAACGGCTTTCGTCTTGATCTGTTCCTTTAGAGTTTCGTGTGAATCCATAGTTTGATCTTACCTTCCAAGATGTGCCCACTTACTATCCGATGATGGACACCACTCGGCTGGAGATTTCTCGCCTCTTTCATCGCTTTGGCTTTGGTCCTAAACCCGGAGAATTTGCTCTCGCGTTGAAGCAAGGCGTCGATGCAACTCGAACTCAATTATTACAGCTAGTTCCTCCAGGGCACGACGTCGGCGTGAGCGCGGTAGTGGATCCAGTTCTTGCCGATTTAGGCAATTTTCCGCAGCCAGGGACCCCTGCTCGGGCAACTTTCGATATGGCGATGAAGGCGCAACGCCAAATGCTCACACTCTGGTGGCTGGATCGGATGGCGCTGGTCGAAAATGCGCTCACCGAGCGCATGACATGGTTCTGGCACGGACATTGGGCAACATCTATTGGCAAGGTCGAATATTCATTGCCAATGTACTTGCAAAATCAGAGCCTGCGCACAAATGCGCTGGGGGATTTTGGAACTCAATCGCGCACGATGATCATGGATGGCGCTTTACAGTACTGGCTAGACGGTGGAGCGAATACTGTAACAGCGCCCAACGAGAATCTTGCCCGCGAGTTTATGGAACTGTTCACACTGGGAGTCGACCATTACTTGCAGATCGATGTTCAATCGGTAGCGAGAGGACTCACCGGCTATAAAGTTAATCGTTCGAATGGCAACGTCACATTTATTGCAAAGAATCACGATTCTTCAACGTTCAATATCTTGGGCTCGCCGGGAACCTATAACGCAACGCAAATTTCCGATTTAGTTGCCGCGAGGGATGACTGCACACAATTTATCGTAGATCGGATCTGGTTCCGATTCATCTCTAGCGATATCCCTCGCCCATCCTCCAATGCCATAAATACCGCGTTCGTAGGGCGCAATATTCTAAAAACTGTCAGGGCCGTAGCAACTTCAGACGCGATGTCGGATCCACAAAATTCACTTGTTAAATCCCCAGTTGAGTGGTTTATCGGTTTATGCCGAGCATTGGAAATTACGCCCTCGAAGTTAAGCAAGCCAGCGCAAGCGATCGATTTCTTGAACAAGTTGGGTCAAGTCCCCTTTAGTCCGCCAAATGTGGGCGGTTGGCCAGCTGGGCAGGCATGGTTAACGGCAGCGAGCGCTCAATACCGACTTCAACTTGCGCAGTATTTACTCGCTCACGCCGATATCTCAACGATTAAAGCAGTCCCCAGCTCCTCACGGGTTAGGGCCGTTGGAGACCTACTAGGAGTTGCTAGTTGGAGCTATCGAACAGAACGGGCTCTACATGACGTGGCCACTGATCCGACCCGAATACTCTTGCTTGCTGCATCAAGTCCTGAATACATCGTGAGTGCTTAGGACGAAGGGACCCCAGAGAAACATGGACACATTAAGTAGGCGGAATTTTCTTAAATTGTCAGGTGCCGCGGCAGTGGCTGCGGCCGCGCCGATGCTGACCATGGAACAGATTGCACAGGCCGCAACGATGAGACCACTTCCACCCGGAACGCCGATCTTGATCGTCATAACACTCTACGGTGGCAACGACGGGCTGAACACAGTGGTGCCATATAAGGATCCCATCTATTACCAGGCTCGGCCCGACATCTCCTACTCACAAACTGACCTACTGCCTTTGGATGGCGAACTAGCGCTGAATGGCTCGATGACCGGAATTAAATCACTCTGGGACCAGAACAAAGTCGCAATCTGCCGAGGAGTTGGTTATCCAGATCCTGACCTTTCACACTTCACCTCGATGGCGATTTGGCAAAGTGCCTCCCCTGACCATCACGTAAATTCTGGCTGGCTCGGACGCTGGCTCGACACCCAAACCAGAGATCCGATGTTGGCAATTAGCTTGGGGTCGATCCTTCCTCCATTGTTGGCCGGCAGGACCGTGGCAGGATCAGCACTTCCGTTGGGCGGAATTGTTGTCCCAACCGGAAGCTTGGCACTGGACTGTCAGAGAATTTCCGCAGCAAGTAAACAGGACTCCACATTGATGGCGAGTGCGGCAACCTCGCTTCGCAACCTCTTTGATTTATCCAGCAATATCACGCCCATACTCAAAGAACCGGTTCCACAACCACTTGACCTGCCAACTGAAAATGGGGGTGTCGCGGGAGGCAACTCGGATCTCCAACAACAGCTCGACGTCGTAGCTAAATTAGTCACAGCAGGATCACCCACCAGAGTCTGGTCGGTAAGCCTTGGTGGTTTTGACACACACGCAAATGAAAAAGGTGCGCAATCAATTCTTCTGGGAAACGTCTCCTCTTCAGTTGCTCGTTTTATGAGCCAGATGCGGGCTAGCAATCGTGAGAAAGATGTTGTGATCATGGTGTACAGCGAATTTGGGCGAAGGGTCAAAGCTAATGCATCACAAGGTACAGATCATGGAACTTCGGGGCCAGTTTTTGTTATTGGAGATCGCATCAAAGGCGGGTTTTACGGAGATCAGCCTTCATTGAACAATCTCATTGGAGGCGACCAGGCGGTCACGACCGATTTCAGGGATATCTACGCATCACTCATTGAAGGGGTTTTGAAAAGTCCAGCCGACCCGATAATAAATAATTGGAAAGGTCGAACGGCCTTCTTTGCGAAAGTCTAATTCTCCTGCTTATAGACGACTAAGGGGGAAGCTTGGCGCTTTGCAAGGGACTTGGGAGAATTGGACTCAAGGAGAGCGTCCATTTCTACGCGCAATTTTGCTACCTCCAAAGCCATATTTGCCACTGCCGACTCCAACTCGATAATTCTCTTTATCCCCGCGTGATTAATCCCTTCACCGATGAGTCGTTGAACATTGCGCAACAGAGCAATATCTCGAAGTGAATATCGGCGACCTCGTCCACTGGCGCGACCCGGCGAGACAAGTCCTAAACGGTCGTACTGTCGAAGCGTCTGCGGGTGCAACCCAGACAGTTGCGAGGCGATAGAAATGACATAGACCGCGGCTTCGTCATCATGCTCGGGATTTATCGGAGTTGAATTACCCTTCACGATTTTGCCCTGGCTTTGAATTCGGCCCGAACATCATCTTCTGCCGTTTCTGCGGCGAATTCCTCCAACGCCTTCTGAGCTTTGGCCGTGACGCGCTGGGGTACTTGAACCTCCACACTCACCAGAAGATCTCCGACGGCGTTAGCACCTTTTACTCCATGGCCCTTAATACGAAGTACTCGCCCGTTGGAGGTTCCTGGAGCAAGTCGGACTGTGACTTCTTCACCATTCAACGTCGGAACCTTGACGTCGGCCCCTAATGCGGCTTCAGCAAAAGTCACGGGAAGAGTCATCGAGAGATTCTCACCTTTACGAACGAAAATAGGGTGGAGCTTCACATTTACATGAATGAAAAGGTCGCCAGGACCCGCCTCACCTGGTGCACCCTTGCCACGAATGCGGATCTTGCCGCCGCTCTTTACCCCTGCTGGCACCCGCACAGTAATGTTTGTCGGAGCGCCACCATCGCTGGATAGACGAAGTTCTAGATTGGTCCCGAATATGGATTCGCGGAAGGAAATGGTGGACTCGGTCTGCAGGTCCTGCCCTTTTCGCGCAGCGCGACGGCCTCCGCCAAAGAGGTTTGCGAAAATATCCTGAGTATCGCCACCGCCACCGAAGAAGTCAGCGTATTCCCGATTAGCACCCTGAGTGCCCCCTCGGGGTTGGCGGGTTCCTCCTCGCTCGAAGAGTGAACGTGCTTCATCGTATTCAGCACGGGACTTGTCATCGGAGAGGATTTCATAAGCCTCGGACACTGCCTTGAATTCCTCTTCGAGTTTCTTATTGCCGGTGTTCTTATCTGGGTGGAGTTTATGCGCCAATTCGCGATATTTCTTCTTGATCTCTTTATCCGTGGCGCCCTTGGCTACGCCAAGGATTTTGTAGAAATCCTTTTCATACAAATCCTTAGCGGCCACGTTTTACTCTGGATCCGCTACTGCTACGCGGGCAGGACGCAGGATTCGCTCTTTGTACTTGTAACCCGGCTGCAGAATTGCCGTAGCTGTTGGCTCAGTGACTTCGGATGAAGTCGAATGCATAAGCGCCTCGTGTATCTGAGGATCAAAAGAACTGCCAGCATCGCCAAATGACTGCAATCCAATTCGTGTTGTCACATTGATCAACTGGTCCGCAATTGCCTTGAAGCCACCATGCAATTCCCCGTGTTCCTGGGCACGATCGATGTCGTCAAGGATTGGAAGCAGTTCCGTGAGAACTGCACTCACTGCCATCTCGTGCGCAACGGCACGGTCACGCTCAACGCGCTTTCGATAGTTTATGTACTCCGCTTGAAGGCGCTGAAGATCCGCAGTGAGGACGGCAAGGTCTCCCTCAACCGCCTCACTCTGCAGATCCTCAATAACCTCATCCGCGAGAGAATCGTTTTTCTCGCTCATCCTTATTCTTCGACAATCTCTGCGTCTTCAACACCCTCATCTGTCGGTTGACTCTCAGGGCTCTGAGAAGTCGTGGCATTGGCCGCATACAACGCCGTGCCGAGTGCTTGGCTCAGAGTTGATACCTTCTCTGTTGCAGTCTTGATCATCTCGAAGTTGGCACCACCGAGTGCAGTCTTGAGTTGCGCCAGTGCCTCCTCAGTTTCTGCCTTCTTTGTGGCGGCCTCGCCTTCGTTGAGCTTCTCGCCGTTTTCTGCCAAGAATTTCTCGGTCTGGTACATAAGCGAATCACCCGTGTTGCGAATCTCTGCTTCTTCCTTACGCTTGCGATCATCTTCAGCGTGGGCGTCGGCATCCTTCATCATCCGATCGATCTCGTCCTTGGAAAGCGCAGAGCCACCTGTGATAGTCATGCTCTGCTCCTTGCCAGTTCCAAGATCTTTCGCAGATACGTGGACGATGCCGTTGGCATCGATGTCGAATGTCACTTCGATCTGTGGAATACCACGCGGCGCAGGTGGCAGTCCGGTCAGTTCGAACATGCCCAATTTCTTGTTATAGGCCGCCATTTCACGCTCGCCTTGGTAGGCCTGAATCTGCACTGCGGGCTGATTGTCATCGGCTGTTGTGAAGATTTCGCTGCGCTTTGTCGGGATAGTGGTGTTGCGCTCAATCAACTTCGTCATAACGCCACCCTTGGTTTCAATACCAAGAGACAATGGAGTGACATCGAGAAGAAGAACATCCTTCACCTCGCCTTTAAGAACACCGGCCTGCAAGGATGCGCCCACTGCAACAACCTCATCTGGATTCACGCCCTTGTTAGGCTCGCGCCCACCAGTGAGATCGCGTACCAAGTCCACGACTGCAGGCATACGAGTGGATCCACCAACGAGTACGACGTTGTGAATTTCCGAAACTGGAATTCCAGCGTCCTTCAGAACTGATTGGAAAGGCTTCTTGCAACGCTCGAGGAGATCAGCCGTCAAGGCCTGAAACTGCGCACGAGTGATGGTCTCATCTAGGAAGAGCGGATTCTTTTCTGCGTCCACCGTGATGTAAGGCAAGTTAATGGATGCTTGTTGAGATGAAGAAAGTTCGATCTTCGCCTTCTCTGCAGCCTCACGGATGCGCTGCATTGCCATCTTATCCTTGGTCAGATCGATTCCATTCTGAGAGCCGAAGGTTTTTACAAGGTGATCAACTAGTGCTTGATCCCAGTCGTCTCCACCAAGATGGTTGTCGCCGTTGGTTGCCTTGACTTCAACAACACCGCCGCCGATTTCAAGAAGTGAAACATCGAAGGTTCCGCCACCAAGGTCGAAAACGAGAATAGTGTGCTCTTCATCGGCCTTGTCGAGTCCATAGGCAAGTGCCGCCGCGGTTGGCTCGTTAATAATGCGAAGGACGTTGAGACCGGCGATCTCTCCAGCTTCTTTTGTCGCCTGACGCTGGGCGTCGTTGAAATACGCGGGCACAGTGATGACTGCGTCCGTCACGGTCTCGCCGAGGTAGGACTCCGCGTCGCGCTTCAACTTCTGAAGCACGCGAGCGCTGATTTCCTGTGGCGTGTATTTCTTGCCATCAATGTCGATCGACCATGAAGTACCCATGTGCCGCTTGACCGAACGGACGGTGCGTTCCACATTGGTGACTGACTGGCGCTTGGCAACCTCGCCGACCAGAACCTCACCGTTCTTAGCGAAAGCCACGATCGAGGGGGTGGTGCGGGCGCCCTCAGAGTTGGCGATGACAGTAGGCTCGCCACCTTCTAGGACCGAGACACAACTATTGGTCGTACCTAAGTCGATTCCCACTGCTCTTGACATCTTTATTGCTCCTTTTCGTCGCTCTCCAGGCCTTAAGAAGAGGCCATGGCTTAATTCTCAACCTTGCGCCGCATCTTGTCAAAAAATTGAGTCGGGTCGACTCAAGGCTTCCACGTAGGGGAACGGAATGGAGGCCTCATTTATTCCCAGCCAGCGCCCTTAACATAAATCGGGCAACATACCTTGGGTTTGCGAGTCACCAAGGAAATCTGCGGAGGGGCGAATCGATAGTTCGGTACCTAACCCGATTTCTCCTCAGGAGGGCAGGAGAAGGGGCTGCCAGTACGCGTCCCGCCTTTGCAAGCCCAATCACTCAAGGATAGGAGGTACTGCGCATGGAACTTATGTGATCGTGGTGGGAACAAGAATTTTCTCTATGTCTAAGTGCAAATCGACTTTCCTCAGCAAACGACATCTCAAATGAAACCAAAAATTGTCAACCGTTAAGAGTATGTATCGGTCAGAATTCAGCCCGTGGGTGCCTCATTTACCTCTAATACATATAGCCTCCGGTCAGTAAGGCTTCACGAAGATGCGAAAATGTACTTCTTCTTGCGAGCTTTAAATCGCAAACGAGTGCCTTGTCCGACACGACTCAGTAGATATAGTGGGCAGATGCTACCTAAGCTGGACATTGATCGACTACTTGAAAATTCTGTTACAGCTCGCAGGATATACGGTATCAAATTGATGATTCGAGATGGGCTCACTGATGCGTCAAAATGGTTCCTTTTCAACCGCGAGAAATTGAAATATGAACTAGATCTAAAGACAGGAGGAATTGTCTTAGATATTGGGGCTTACAAAGGGCAGTACACAGAAAAGATGCACGCCCTCAATGTAGATGTCATTTATTGGCTCTACGAACCCATTGTGGAGTATTTCCAAATCTGCAAACAACTCTTTTTTGACAAGAGCACCATAGTCATTCACCAAGCCGCCGTCAGTGCAGATGGGCGTGATTTCGAAATGGAAGTCGCCGGTCTGCGAAGTCGACAGGCATCTGGCAACTGGATCGATTCTGTCTCTATAACTTCTATTGATATTCAAGATATCTTTGATTCTGCGGAGGAATTTGAATTACTCAAAATGAATATCGAAGGTATGGAATACGAATGCCTGGAAAGACTCATTAGGTCGAACAGCTTAATTAAGGCGAAGTATCTCTTAATCCAATTCCATGAATTGGACGAGCACTCGCCCTCCAAACTTACAAAGATTCATGAAAGCATCAGCAACGACTATACGAACATCTGGAAATATCAGTGGATGTGGGAACTATGGAAAAGGAAGGCGGAATGACTTTTTTTCGACGAATTTCAGCCTCCGCCGAATTCTTAGGACGCAAATTCTCAATATTGTGCGAAAAACCTCCCAGGGGTTCATTCGCAGTGCTCTAACAAGGAAACTCCCACCCGATCTCAAATCCCTATCTTGAACTCGGTAAAGAAACAACCTTAGATTCAGATTGGATAAATAGATCCGTCGAAACTTAGCTACCTTCAATATATCAACAATGTCAATCATCCTTTGAGATTCCGAAAGTAGCAGATCGGGTTGTTTGTGCATCTGATTTGGGCGCAACCGGTAACCCACGAGTGGTTCATCCATCGATACAACCGGGGTCACTTTCAGCAAGCGCCAAGCGAATTCGATATCCGCAGACAGAGACAAATCTGTTCGAAAAGGTCCCGTTTGATAGAAAGCCTCCTTTGTCAATAGCAGAGTCGAGGAAAGGAGGCCGCCATACGATCGGAAAAGTAACCAATTCCGGACTCCTCTTACTGACCAGAATGGATGTACGACATCGAGGACCTGTGAATCGGAATCTCTGAATATGGCATAACTACTGGAAACCGCGGATGCATTCTGCCGAATAAGTTCTCGAACTTGGAGTTCAATTTTTTCAGGCATCCAGACATCATCAGAATCGACGAAGGCCAACAACTCGCCCGATGATCGGCTTACACCTTCATTTCTAGCTTCGGAAACCCCACTATTCTTTTGAAGGACTACCCGCAATTCTATTCCAGCATTTCGCTCTGAAAACTGGGAGACGATTTCAGCCGAGGCGTCCGTCGAGCCGTCATTTACCAAGATAATCTCAATATTTCGATAGGTTTGCCTCAATATCGACTCAAGCAATCCAACGATCCACTCTTGGGCGTTGTACATGGGAATTACAACCGAAATGAGTGGGTATTTGTCTGGAATCATGACTTACTCTTAACCAGATTGATCAGCTGCCAAGTTGCATAAACAACGCAACTGGATAACCAGATCACCAAAATTGATATCTTGATATCAGTTATCTTGAATACCACAAACATAAGAATTTGAAACAAGCACACCAGTATGAAGGTACCCTCTGAAAACTTCCCGTGCGCGGTCGACAGGTCATAAAGGCACTTCATGAGAAGAATTTCCGACACTGCACCTGCGATTGACATGGTGATCTCAGGCTTAAATCCTCGCCCCATGAGTATCGGGGTGAGAATGTAGCTAAAGAAGCCCATAATTCCAATTGATACTGATTGAAGGTAAATGGCAGAAGTAGGTCTCGCTATGAATTCCAGGAATTTTGATTTCGGCCCAAATTCTTTCCCACTTCTCTGCCCTAATTTCGCCTGCAGTACCGCTGAGGGCCTCAAGAAGCGCAATACAAACCAGAAAGAAGTCAGAGCAGACATTAGCCCAAAATCTCCTTTAGGCAGGAGAATTGAGCCAAACAACAAATCCTTGCTCAGCACAATTTGAAATAAGAGTCCTGATTTGGAAAAACTCGTGCTGATTCTTAACACATTTGGATTGTTTGCGAAAAAGTTCCTTTTTCTTATCAGGTTAGCGTAGTCAAACTCTTGGGTTCGGGATTTCAATAATACGAGAAGGAATACTGCATAGAGTCCATATGCGAAAGTAAATACCTGAATGACTTCGAGCACATTAAGCGCGTGAGTAAGTAACAAGAAGAAAATCGGAGTTGCAATAAGCATCTGCACTGCAAAATCCACACCATATATTTTATTTCTGTGAAACCTAAGCAATAGATCTCTAATCTGTGCAGAAATAAAATAGGAAATAATTAGCAAATCCATATACCCAATTAAGGAAAAATTAACTTCTCGATTGGTGGTGCGATTGAAGAAAAGGAGGTACATGTCAAATAGGGCAATTAGTGCCACATTATTCCTGCTAAACAAGAACAAAGATCTAGATACGTAAGACTTAATTTCCGACGAATCACCCAAGTTCATAATGGTTAAGAAGATTGGAGTGCAAAGTATGCTCGAAGCAAGGGCGGCAAAAAGAAGTATTTGAGAAATTTCTCCCCGTCCGCTTGGTCCAAGGTTTCGAGAGATTGCGATCATCGTGAGAGTAGAAACCGCGATGGTTGGTATTTGAAAGATAATTCGAGAAAAGAACGAGATCGTTCGTCCTGAATCTCTTAATTCCATTTCTGGACCTTACTTAAATAGGATTGGCAAAGCAATTGGGGTCTTTCGTAGCGCGTCAAAGTCTAGTGCACCTCAAGAACTGCTCTTGGTTAGTTGGTAAGCGGGTGGCATAATTCCTGTCCCACCCCTCTGGCAGGAGCAGGCTTTGACGCGAACAGCATTGTTAGCAATGGAGTGGCGCGAATGGATGTCACAGCGATATCTGGGTAGTTCACTGGAGGCTTACGCCTAATGAAGGGACCTGCCATAAAAAGGGTTATCGTGGAAGTCAAAGGTGGCCTTGGAAACCAGATGTTTCAATATGCTGCCGCGAGATCACTCTCTCTTGATTTGAATGCAGAATTGGTTATCGAAAAGAGATTAGGGTTTTTGCTCGACCGCCAATACAGAAGCATGTTCCAATTGGGCCACTTTCCTTTTTCATACGCGACCGGCACTTTGTTTGAATCGTTTCCCTTTTTTGTAGACAGGGTTAGATCTTTCTATGCGAGACATATAGGTCACAAAGCAGTAAGGAGAACTTCAAGGAATTATTTATTTGAACGGAATTTTCATTTCGTGGATCTAACCACAATGAACGCTCACAGAAGGCGCTACTGGATTGCTGGCTACTACCAAGATCCAAGGTATTTCGAGTCTCACAGGGCGGTGCTACTCAACGAGTTAACCCCTCCAACCCCGACAGATCAGAGATATCTTGACTTAGCCGATTTGGGCAAAGAACACAATTTAATTGCTCTAGGAATTCGGATGTATGAAGAGAGTTCTTCCCCTGAAGCGCATGCCAGGGACAAAGTGGTCAAAACCAGTAGGGACTATGGTCTGGCTTTAGGCAAACTTCTCGAACGAGTTTCTAATCCTCTAGTCCTGGTATTTACGTCAAGGGAATTTGATTTTCTCCGTTCCATGGATTTACCTGAAGGATGCATCTTCGTGAATCCCGATAGAGGTTTCACCGACACGATTGACACTCTCTGGTTAATGTCGAAGTGTCAACATCACATCTTCAATAACAGCACCTTCTATTGGTGGGGAGCAGTATTAAGTGGGAGAAATTACAATCCTTTGGAGCAAAAAATTTTCTGTTCAGATAATTTCCTGAACCCCGCGATTAGTTATCCAAATTGGGACAAATTCTAGTTTTTGCACTTGCGGAAAGTTCGGACTTTCAGGTCCTCATTTCATATTCACGGATCGGTAGTAGGGTTGTGGAGATCGATTTCAATTAGAAAGGCGCCCAATTGACGCGACCGTTTGAAGGCTTAAAGGGCACCAGGTGGCTGTTTATAGGGGGGGCAGGCTACGTTGGATCGCACGTTCTGCGGGAGTTTCTATCAGCCGGCGCCGACTGTTATGTCCTGGACAACTTAAGCACGGGGATTAAAAGTCGCGTGCCGCCCAGAGTCCCGTTCATTCATGGCGATGCCACGAATGCGGAAACTATCGTGACCACGTGTGAAGAATTCGACATTACTGGAGTCGTTCATTTAGCCGCGCACATGCAGGCACGTGAATCGGTGAGAAATCCAATCAAATTTTGGGCGAACAATCTGGGGGCGACGCTGGGTTTGGCGAATAGCCTGGTGGAAACGAAAGTGCGTCACCTAATTTTCAGTTCGAGTTGTTCGGTTTATGGAAATGCGAAAGCCGCAACTACAGATTCACCCCTACGACCGATTAGCCCTTATGCCTTTACCAAGGTCGCATCGGAGCAAGTGCTAACTCAAGCCTGCAGGCAAAACAATGTCCGTCTTACTATCTTGCGGTATTTCAATGTCATAGGTTGTGGCAGCTTCTCCGCAGCCTATGACCACAGTATGGAGACCCTATTGCCCTCTGGTGCAAGAAATATTCTGGCTGGCAGGTCACCAGTCATTTTCGGAGGCAATCTCCCAACTCCAGACGGCACCGCATTGAGAGACTATCTTGACGTTCGCGATCTTGCGACAGCACATCGAGTGATTGCCGGTTCCAACAGTTCTCATGACAGGCAAATAATCAACGTTTCTGCAGGAAACCCAATCTCCGTGATGACGATTTTGAGACTGCTCCTATCGATCTCGGCAAGTGTGCTTGACCTTGAAATGACATCAGCGAAAGAGGGCGATCCGGCTGAAGTCTGGGCCACCCCATCTTCGGAATTGGTCGAAATCGGATGGAGTCCAAAATACGCCACGGAAGCTTCAATTCGGGACTTTTGGGATGCCTTTGCCGCGGGCAAAGAATGAAGTCTGATTCGCTCTCGATCGTAGTTCGTACAAAGTTAGCCGCGCTTACAATAAGGTGGGTCCATGCGGATTCTCGTAACCGGAGGAGCAGGGTTCCTAGGCTCCCATCTATGTGAGGAATTGCTTTTCCTGGGTCACGAAGTCATTTGCGTTGACAACTTCTACACTGGGTCAAAGAGAAACGTAGAACACCTTATAGGCGACACAAATTTCGAAATCCTCCGCCATGACGTAACCTTTCCACTTTATGTTGAAGTCGATGGAATTTTCAATCTCGCATGTCCGGCTTCCCCCATCCAGTATCAAAGAAATCCGGTACAGACTTTTAAGACAAGCGTTCATGGCGCGATAAATATTCTAGGTCTAGCGAAACGAACAAATGCTCGCGTATTACAGGCCAGTACCTCCGAGGTTTACGGAGACCCTAGTGTTTCTCCACAGCCAGAGTCCTACTGGGGTCATGTCAACCCGATAGGGATACGTGCATGTTACGACGAAGGCAAGCGTGCAGCTGAGACTCTCTTTTTTGATTATCACAGACAATATGGGCTCGATATACGCGTGGCGCGAATATTTAATACCTACGGCCCAAGAATGGCGATCAATGACGGTCGGGTAGTTAGTAATTTTATTGTTCAGGCACTCGAAAATAGCGATTTAACTGTCTATGGAGATGGGAGTCAAACTAGAAGCTTCTGCTATGTCGATGACTTGATCTCGGGTCTTATTTCTTTGTTCTTTTCTGATGACCTACATGAGCCGATCAACTTTGGTAATCCCGAACCGATTAACATGAGAGAGTTAGCTGAAGAAATTATTGAGAAGACAGAATCAAAGAGCCAGATCAAGTTCCAATCAATCCCCTTGGACGACCCTAGGCGACGAGAGCCCGACATAGGCAAAGCAAAGAGTCTCCTCGGGTGGGAACCTAGAATCTCGCGGAGTGCCGGTTTGGACAAAACCATCGACTATTTCAGGAAAGAATTGGCACTCTGACGGTTGATCACAACCGGGCAGCCCAAGGCACTCAAATTTCCGAGTCAACTCGAATTGCTATTGCGGAAATCCAGACCCAAGTCGCCAGAAAAGTTACAAGCTCACTTGAAGTTTCCAAATGAACCGTCGTACCAGAAATTTAGAAGAAACAAGCAGGTATCGGGCAGTGGGCGTCATTAAAATCCAGAGTTTTAAGTGCACTATCCGTGACATCTCCTCGGCTTCGCACATTCTGACTCGCGCTTGCCGGCCTCTATCAAAGCGTTTTGAACGTTATTGAACGGTTTCTTCAGTATTTATACTTAACCCCTGATCCTTCACTTCTACTAGAAAGTCTGCCCATGACTTCGGCTAAGAATGTTAAGCGTCAGTTTCCGAAAGTTAAGGACTTGGCTCCTCTTCTAAAATTCAGAGGTCCAAAATTTAGTCGGAAAAAGGCGCGCCTGGAGAAGGCGCTGACTATCTGGGACCTGCGCGATATAGCCAAAAAACGCACACCCCGAGGACCTTTCGATTACACCGATGGGTCAGCAGAGACAGAAACGAGTTTAGAAAGAGCTCGTCAGGCCTACTGGGACATCGAATTCATCCCCAACATTCTGCGTGATGTGTCTAACGTGGATTTAACTCGGTCGGTTCTTGGCGAAAGTTTTGCGATGCCACTTGGAATCGCACCCACGGGATTTACGCGAATGATGCAAACAGAGGGAGAAATCGCAGGCGCCCGCGCCGCACAAAAATTTGGAATTCCATTCTCTTTGTCCACGCTCGGAACAGCCACCATTGAAGATGTGGTTGCCGCCGCTCCCAATGGCGTGAACTGGTTTCAACTCTATATGTGGAAAGACCGTGAAGGCAGCATGGCATTGGTCGATCGAGCCCAGAGGGCCGGGGTTAAAAACTTACTTCTCACTGTAGATGTTCCAGTAGCCGGGCATCGTCTCCGCGATTATCGAAATGGACTGACGGTCCCACCTCAATTGACTGTTAAAACACTGATAAACGCCCTTCCACGTCCGGCATGGTGGATCAATTTTCTCACCACCCCAGCAATCTCCTTCGCTTCACTTTCGAACTGGCCAGGCACAGTCGGAGAACTTCTTGACTACATGTTCGATCCAACTATGACCTTTGAGGATCTGAAGTGGATCCGAGAGCAATGGAATGGAACTTTAACTGTCAAAGGAATCCAAAAACTCGAGGACGCCAAAAGGGCAGCGTCCTTGGGCGTCGATGCAATAATTCTCTCCACCCACGGCGGTCGCCAATTGGATCGCGCTCCAGTTCCACTTCACCTACTGGCAGATATCAAAAAGGAATTCAAGAAAGACTATGAAATCCATATTGATACAGGAATCATGCACGGTGCAGACGTCCTCGCGGCTATCGCGCTAGGAGCGCAATTTACCTATGTGGGACGGGCATATTTATATGGGCTTATGGCTGGCGGGCAAGCAGGCGTTGAACGGGCTTTGGAAATTATGCAAGGCCAGATGATCCGCAACATGAAACTTCTAGGGGTTCGTTCATTGGAGGAACTTTCGCCGAAGCATGTACGTCTTCTTGATCGGCGATAACTTATTTCTTCTTTGAAATGACTCTGTATTTCTGCCCGATTGAGCTAGTCGATGCTCTGGCAATCAATTGAGGTTGGAATCGAATCTGCTGATGCGCATGAACTTCTGCATCTTCGCACTCAGAGAGAATTAATTCCGCAGCAGCAACACCCAACTGATAGGCAGGTTGCGCGACTGAGGAAAGTGGAACCGCAGCGGAAGAGGCGAAGGCGTTATCGTCATAACCAAGGATGGAGATATGCTCGGGGATTTTAATACCCTCAGCTATCAATGCGCGCATTACCCCAAGAGCTAAGAGATCATTTGCGCAGAAGATCGCCGTTGGCATCTCATCCAACGCCAGGATTTCTTTTGTCACTTCCTCCCCAGTGAGCGCATTCATGAGAGAGGCCCGTATGGTGGCAACGCTCACCTTAGCGGCCTTAGCGGCCTTAGCGACTCCGAGAGCGCGATCGGCACACTGCGGGATAGTTTCTGGACCATTAACCCATGCAATTCGGGTGTGTCCTAACTCGGCTAAATGTTGAATGCCGATTTCTCCCCCGCGTACGTCATCAACAGAAACTGAGCATTGGTTGGGATTTTTCGTTTCGCGATCTAGGAGTGCAACCGCGATGTTTCTTTCTCGTAAAACATCCAAGTGGCCCGGTCTGTTATCAGCTGGCGTAATGAGCACACCGCGGACTTTCTGCTCAATGAGCACTGAAATATAACGTTCTTCCTTTGCCGGACTTTCATCTGAATTACAGAGAAATACTGCGTAATCATGTTTACTGGCAACATCCTCGACACCTCGAGCAACTTCGGTAAAAAACGGGTTGGCAACATCAGGAACTATTAACCCCAAAGTTCTACTGTGTCCGGATCTAAGTTGGCGAGCAAAACCGTTGGGAACAAATCCCGTCGAATTGATTACCTTTTGAACACGTTCAAGGGTTTCTGGGGCGACAACATTGGGCCGATTGAGGACATTGGAGACTGTCCCGACCGAGACTCCGGCCTCTTTAGCAACATCTCTCAGGCTCACGCTCATAAGGGGGATACTCCTCGCATAGGTTGAATCGTGTCAACAAAGCATGCTCAGTCCTCCACCGAGGGGACAATTCCGACGAGGGGTTGACAACATGAAGTTCCAAATTTATTCTCCTGTTTATAATCTGAATCGATTCAACTCAATATAGCCTTTTAGACCTGAGTTGTCCTTTCATCACAGTGCGGAGATGGTTCCTATGAAAATCAAGCCACTTTTGTTCTTTATTGTCGTAATAAGTATCGCCCTACCCATTTTGCCGGCGGCCGCGGCAAACGAGACGGTCGCGATCAATAACGGCACTGCTCTGACTGGACATGCCTTTCAAGGCATCGGGGCCGAAGTATTTCCGACATTGACTCTTCCATCTGGCAGTGAACAAGGTTTTACCGCTGCAGATTTTCAAAGATTCAAGGTTCGCGCCAAGAAGATGAATATAACTTTCGTACGTATGTGGGTTCAGTACGACTGGTTCAATCCCAGCAGCGGAGTTCAAACTTTCGAAAGCAACAGAATGAAGGCCGTCTATAAGTTCTTGGACTTCTTCCAAGCAAATGGGATTGATGTCATGTTTCAGCAGTTGTCTACGGGTGATCCTGCCCTTCTCTACCCTTGGCTTTGGTGGGGAACAAACGACAACGCCGGACCAGGTAGCGATCCTACAAAACTTGATACCTGGGCATCCAATGTAAGAGATCTATTGAATTACATTCACAACACCAAAGGGTACAATTGCGTCAAATACGTCAGCTTGAACAATGAAGCCAATTTATTTATCGCCCCTCCTGCCGGCTACAACAATCTGACATACGCAGAACTTTTGTACCAGACGCTCTCCGACAAATTGTCTGCCTCTGGCATCAACTTTGTGTCTATTGTCGCTCCAGACGTCACGGGAGATAGCACCTATCTATCTTCTTTCATAACAGACAAACCTAACGTAGCTGGCTCCTACTCTTATCATCAATATGGGGGCATCAATGGTTTTGATCCCACTAGCTTGATAAATATCAAAAATGCGAATGACCCGAACGGAAGTCAAAAGGGCATGATTTTGGCCGAGTTCGGTGATAATTCAACGACTCCTACTGATATGGATACAAATTTCAATGAAGCCATCCACAACGCCAAATATGTCATTTCCGGCATCAACGCCGGCTTTACTGGGTTCAGTAAGTGGACTCTCTACGATAACTTCTTTGATGTAGCCAAGGCCAATCAGACCGGTACTAACCTGAGTTCAAACGACTACAGCTGGGGACTCTGGCGCAGCAAGGACTTCGGTTGGTCGTTCCGACAAAATTATTATGCGTACAGTCTATTGACGCGATTCTCACAGATTGGGTCCACCATTCACCAGGCCACAATCTCAAATGCCAATTTGAATGCTGCAATTCTAAAATCACCCGGTGGGGACTACACGGTTATGGTCGTTAACACTGGGACTACAAACTTAACGACGAACTTCAATTTCTCTAACGCGATCAATAAGACTCTCTTCAAATTTTCTGCTGATAACACTTTACCGGTGGATGCTTGGGGAACTCCGATTCAACCCTCGTCCTCTTTTGCCAACGTGGGAACGACATTTACTGACACGATTCCTGCAAACACAGTTGTCGTTTATACATCGAACTGGAATCCTTCTGGAACGTCGGTGGGCACCTCGTCCAATTTGACTGCAACCGACGGCAAGACACCCACAATTAATTGGACAGTCGCCTCGAATGCCAAGTACTACCGCATTTATCGCGACACGAATTCGAACTTCACATCTTCTTCGGCCAATCAGGTGGGCGAGACGGACTCCAATCAGTTTCTGGATGATGCCTTAAACACTACAAGCACCACGTATTACTACAAAGTTGTTGGGGTTGGGAATAACGAGCAAGTCGGCCCTGTTTCTGCCCCAGTAGTGCTGAGTCATAGTTACAGCTTTTCGAACAGCCTCACCTACAGTTCCACTGATGGAGATACGACTTATACGATCAAATCAGATCAATACGCGGGGTATACATTCAAGATCAATAAAGTTGCAGGAGTGGGGAAATTTCTAGCCGATTCACAAGATGTGCAGAAGAATAATCAGGGGGACTATTGGACCTCCATTCCAAGAATTTTGTCCGTAGACGGGGCGGGCAATAGAAGCAACTTATTCCAGTATGACCAGCAGGCCACTTCAGTCTCCTTCCCTTCGGTTCAGACAGACGGTTCCATTGTTGTGACCGTGACAAAGTCTGGGTCTACCCTGACTTTTCATTTTTATCCGACCTATATTCAGATAGGTGTTTCGGGCAATTCGACTGGTTACCACGTAGAGGACGTTTCGTACCGAGCAATGGATTCTGTGACTTGGGCCGACGGAACATCTTCCGATCTCAATGCTCTAGCGGACTACGGGTCTGTCACAAAAACAACATCTTCCCTAGTGCTGAATCAAAACAACAGCAATTTTGGAGTCCAATATGCCTTTAGCACCTCGCTACCCGCATCGATATACAAGACTCCTGTGGCACGAGGCGGAATGAAGTATGTGGCATTTGACCTTGCCAATGGCCAGAATTACACGATGTCAACGTCTCCTATTGGCCAGACTAATTTGGCCGTTGGCAAACCAGTAATAACTTCTACTTCGGTCATCGGAAATGATGGCACTCGCCTAACGAACAGCACTAACTCCGACTTCTGGTCCAGTCAATTGCTTGCAAGTAGTGCAGCGAATGAGTGGGCTTATGTAGATCTCGGGTCCCAGCAAACATTCTCAAAGGTAGTACTTTATCCGAGAAGTCTAAATGGCAGTACCTTGTCGTTCCCATCTTCATTCAAAATCCAAGGCTCAAATGATGCAGCCACCTGGACTGACTTAACTTCTCAAACCAGCTTTGCAAATCCACCGGCTAATTCTGGAGTCGCGTTCTGGGTTGGTAACCAGAGTTACAGATATGTTCGATTCTTGGCAACGACGGCTAGGCCAGATGACAGTGGCGTTAATTATTACGTGCAACTCGCAGAGATGGAAATTTACAAGGATGCTACTTCCACATTAAAACCAGTAGCGATTTCCAGCACTCTAAATTGGTCTACGGCTTACGGAGGAAGCAACCTTACGGACAACATTATCGGAAACTATTTTTGGAGCAGTCAACAACTTGCAAGTAGTGCGGCGAACGAGTGGGCTTATATAGATTTAGGAGCGCGACAGCCCTTCACGAAAGTCTTGCTTTATCCGAGAACAGTAAGTGGAAGCACGGTGGCATTCCCATCTGCATTCCAAATACAAGGCTCAAATGATGCTTCCACTTGGACTGACCTGGCGTCTGCAACCTCTTTTACCAACCCGCCTGCCAATTCGGGAGTTGCCTTCTGGGTAGGAAACCAGAGTTATAGGTACGTACGGGTTCTAGCCACAACGGCTCGGGTAGATGACAGCGGCACTAACTACTACGTGCAACTACAGGAGATCGAAGTTGAAAAGTAGGAGGAAACAGGCCTTACTGAACCCCAGGAATCGGGTACCTCTGGGGGTTGACACTGCTAATAGCGAGAAGTATCGTGTGCGTGGTACCAGAATTGAATCGTTTCAACATCCAACTGGCGGCGAGAAGTCGCTATGCCTTATTACATGGAGGTACAGAATGCTCACTTCACACTCGAAACGGAAAGTAATAGCAGTAGTTGCTGGCGTTGGTAGCCTTGCCCTCGTACTAGCCGGTTGTAGTTCAGGAAGCGGTAATAGTGCAAATGAGAAAGTCAGCCTAACCTTCCTAACTGCTTCTGACCCTAATTTCTTCAAAGCCTCAAAAGCACTCGTTGGGGACTTTGAAGCTCTAAACCCGAACATTGTTATTAAGACCGAGGCTGCCGCCGCGAATAGCGACAACACCACGATGACCAAGCTCGCCACGGGCACAATGGACGACATTTTCTCCTTCAATACGGGCGCACCGTTTCACGCGCTCAGCCCAGAGAAGACCTTAGTAGATATCGCTGGCGAGCCAATGCTCAACGATGTACTCCCCTCTTTCTTGTCAACCGTCTCGGTTGGTAAGCATGTCTATGGCGTCCCCATCAGCACCGCGATGGGTGGAGGAATTCTCTACAATAAAAAGGTCTACGCCGACCTTGGGCTCAAGATTCCCAAAACCTGGAATGAGTTCATGGCCAACAACGCCAAAATCAAAGCCGCGGGGAAAGTTGCGGTGATCGAGACATTTGGCGATGCCTGGACTTCTCAACTACTGGTCCTTAGTAACTTCTACAACCTCCAGGCGTCACAACCGAATTTCGTCGCCGACTACACAGCAAATAAGACCCATTATGGAGATAACCCGGGCGCTCAAGTCGGTTTCCAACACCTGCAAGAAGTCCACACCAAGGGATATGCCAACAAAGATTTTGCGTCGGCCAAGTTCGATGACGGCATTAAAATGCTCGCCACGGGCGCTGGCGCTCAGTATCCAATGTTGACCTTCGCAGTGGCCACCCTTCAGGCCAACTACCCAGCCAATGTCAAAGATGTCGGCTTCTTTGCCACTCCGGGTACGAACGCCGCAGTCAATGGGCTAACCACCTGGATGCCAAAGGCAATCTATATTTCAAAAACTGTGACGGATCCAAAGAAACTGGCTGCAGCCAAGAAATTTCTAGCCTTCGTTGCCAGCGTTCCAGGATGCGATGCTCAGACCAAAGCAGTTGGAGCAACCGGTCCATATCTTGTCAAAGGTTGCACCCTTGGGTCAGATGTACCCCCTGCAGTGGCCGACCTACTTCCCTACATTCAGAAAGGTAATGCCTCTCCCGCCCTTGAGTTCCTGACTCCCCTTAGTGGGCCCAACCTCGATGTCATTTGCGTCGCAGTTGGATCGGGTCTGACTTCCCCTCAAGCTGGAGCTGCCCAGTACGACGGTGAAATTAAGAAACAAGCGAAACAATTGGGGCTCGCAGGCTGGTAAACGCGCTGTTCCACTCTGCTCCACCAATCGTGCCCAGTCTGGTGAATTTGCTGGACTGGGCACGATCAGCCGGGAAAGGGGGCTCCGCTCATGAGGAAAATTATGCCAAAAATCAGTCAAAAGATTAGAAGTCCCTATTCCTATTGGTTCTATGCCATACCTGGGACCATCTTTACTCTTTTTTTTCTCCTACCAACGGTTGCCGCTTTCTACTTCAGTTTGACGCGCTGGACGCTTATCGACGCGACCTTCATTGGTTTGGATAACTTCCGACAGTTCTTCACAGATCCTGCCCTTCTCAGAGGATTCTTCGACACCTTCATCTACGCCATCATTACGACCGGATTAAAGGTCACCATTGGAATGGCACTGGGCGTACTTCTTGCCTCAGAAATCCTTGCGCGCGGGTATCTACGTTCTGTGGTCTTTTTCCCAACGATAGTAAGCACCATTGGCGTGGGGATCACCTTCTCCGCGCTCATGAATCCGCAGAATGGACTCATAAATAGCGCCCTTGCGATGGTCGGGATTCAAGGACCTTATTGGCTCACGGATCCTCATTGGGCGTTGCTCTCTGTAGCCCTTGTTGACGTCTGGAAGGGGGTTGGAATCGCCACAGTCATTTACATTGCTGGCATCGTCTCGATCCCCACTGAATACTTCGAGGCGGCAACACTAGACGGGGCCGGCGCATTCAAAAGATTCACGCAAATTATTCTCCCGCTGGCTCGGCCCGCAGCAGTGACGGTCATTATTCTCTCGGTAATAAGCGGACTGCGTTCCTTCGATCTCGTCTGGGCGATGACAAATGGCGGACCCGGGTCGGCCTCGGACGTAATCGCCTCGGTTATCTATAAGGAATACCAGGCCGGCTTCTACGGGCTTTCGAGTGCCGGGAACGTCGTGCTCTTCCTTGTTGTTACGGCAATCGCTCTGCCGCTCTCGGCTTTCCTTAACCGTAAGAGCAAGGAGACCTACTGATGCATACCAAAAGAAAATATGGCCTTGGTATGTTCTCGATTTTGGTTTCGATCGTCGTGTTCTTGGTTCCTTTCAGTTTCATTATTTTGACATCAATGAAAGGTAGACAGGAGGCCTCGCTACTCGAGTTCACCTGGCCAAGCTCCTTCCATTTCTGGGACAATTTGGTCGAAGCGGTTTCTGCGAGCAATTTCATGCTTGCAACGGCATTCGTCAATAGCACGATCATTTCCGTAGCAAGCGTCGCCATTCTCGTAATCCTCTCGGCGATGGTTGCCTTTGTGGCACAACGCCGTATTACGAGATGGACCAGTCTTATTAACGTCATCGTGCTTTCAGGTCTCATCATTCCCCCAGCAATCATCCCCACAATCTGGGTCCTCCAAGGACTTGGGCTCTTCAAGACTCTGCCCGGCATGATTCTCATTGACGTCGCCTCACAAATGTCCTTCTGCGTGCTTCTCTTTAGAGCCTTTATCTCCTCGATACCCAGAGAGCTTGACGAGGCCGCATTAATCGATGGTGCGGGTAGCCTCCGGCTTTTTTTCCAAGTTATTTTCCCACTCCTGCGTCCTGTAATCGTCACCGTGATCGTGGTGATGTCAGTTGCGATTTTCAATGATTTTACTGGCCCGCTTTACTTCCTTCCCGGAGCCGAGAACGCCACTGTGCAACTCACTCTCTTTAACTTCAAAAGCCAGTTTGACACCGCGTGGAACCTGCTCTTCATGGATATCTTCTTGATCACGATTCCACCTTTTATTTTGTTCATTTTTTTCAACAGACAGATCATCGCAGGCATGTCAACTGGCGCAGTGAAAGGATAATTATCTTGAGTACAGAGAATGAGTGGCACCAACTAGACGAACTCGTCCGGCAATGGTGGGAGAAAGATCGGACTACAGCTACCGCAGCAGATGTTGCGGCGGATGAATCCGGAACCCTCCTACCCCTGCCACGCCCGTACAGCACCGCTGGTGGTTCTGAGAGCGCCTTTCCGGAAATGTACGGCTGGGATACTCATTTCATTAATCTGGGAATGCTCGCCCATGGACGGACAGATCTAGTGGCCGACCATATAGAGAACCAACTGCAGATGATCGAGGACTACGGAATGGTGCTCAATGGCAATCGCACCTATTACCTAACTCGCTCTCATCCCCCTTTGCTGGCCGACAGTGTCTGGCGCTACCTAAGTGTTGTAGATGATCCCGCAATGCTTGAACGAAGTATAAAAATGCTCACCCGCGAGTATGAGGATTATTGGTGCGCACCACACCATTCGACGTCCACACCTCTTGCAACCAATCGCGATCTTGGCGACCCGAGGCTCCGCCCAGAATTGTCTAGCGAAGCAGAGACAGGTCTAGATTTCACGCCGATCTTCGGCGGGGATGTGCGTCGATGTGTACCTCTAATGACCAATGCCTGTCTGGTTCGAACCGCAGATGTTCTGGCCGACCTGCATGAGCAACGCGGAGCCGTAGAGCAATCCAGCATGTGGCGCCGTCGAGCTCAAAACCGAGCATCTACAATCCGTGAACTCTGCTGGAACCAAGACACTGAGTTCTTTTACGAGTACGACACTATTGACCAGAAACAACTTATATACCGTTCCCTAAACGCATATTGGATGATGTGGGCCGGTGTGGCTACCGCGGAGCAAGCCGAAGCTCTGGTTAGGCAATTAGTTGATTTTCGAACCCCTAACGGCCTCTGCTTCACAGATCGCGCCTACCCAAGCCCCCACCCTGAGTTCAGCAACTTGCAGTGGCAATATCCGGCTGGGTGGCCCCCAATGCAGATAATCGTTGTGCAGGGTCTACAGAGGTACGGATATGAAGAACTGGCGCGGGAAGTAGCCCGCGATTTCGTGGATTTGCAGGTGCGAATCCACCAGGAGACCGGTTCTCTCTGGGAAAGATACGACGTCGTTGCCGGCAGTGCCAATCACCCCGGTGAGCGCTACACCTCTGTGCGAATGCACGGATGGTCCTCTGCAAGTGTGGCCGCCCTTGGACGAGTGGCGTATTACGAGCTGGGCAATGAATAGCACGGGGTTGCGAAGAACCAGGTCAGCCTGGCTGGGGGAATTGACTTCCCTTGGCCAAACACCTACTTTAGTGCCTAAGAAATGAATCGATTCAATGGTTTTTATAGTAAAAGGGTGATGTCTTTGTCTTTCTCAATGAAAATGGTGAATTGAAGTGGCAGACGTAACCGAGGCAAAATCATTGCTCAATCGCCTAGCGATAGAGACGCCTTCGTGGGCATATGGGAATTCTGGTACCCGTTTCAAGGTGTTCGGTCAACCAGGAGTTCCACGCGATGCTTTCGAAAAGATTGCAGATGCCGCTCAGGTGCATAAGTACACGGGTTCCACCCCTACCGTCGCGCTGCATATACCTTGGGACCGAGTGGACAATTATTCAATATTAGTTGCTCACGCCAAAGAGCTTGGGGTTTCTCTAGGCACTATTAACTCAAATACTTTCCAGGACGATGATTATAAATTGGGCTCTGTATGCAATCCAGATCCAAGAATTCGAGAAAAAGCCGTCAATCACTTGATTGATTGCGTCGACATCATGGATATCACTTCTTCGCAGGACCTCAAACTCTGGTTCGCAGACGGAACTAACTACCCAGGACAAGACAGTATTCACGAACGCCAAGATCGTTTGGCGGAATCCCTCCAACAGGTATACGCGCGTCTAGGAGAAAATCAACGATTGCTACTTGAATACAAGTTTTTTGAACCGGCCTTCTATCACACAGATGTCCCTGATTGGGGCACCTCTCTAGTCCATTGCCTAGCTCTCGGACCAAAGGCATGGGTTGTAGTTGACACTGGACATCATGCTCCAGGAACCAACATTGAATTCATTGTCGCGAACTTGCTACGTGCTAAACGACTTGGCGCTTTTGACTTTAACTCTCGATTTTATGCGGACGACGATCTGATTGTTGGGGCTGCCGATCCATTCCAACTCTTTCGTATTATGCATGAAGTGCACGTTGGCGGTGGATTCGATGTCGATACCCCAGTCTCATATGTGCTAGATCAATGTCACAATATTGAAGATAAGATTTCTGGACAGATTCGATCCATCATGAATGTCCAAGAGGCTGTCGCCAAAGCCGTTCTAGTCGACCAGGATGCACTCAGGGCGGCACAAAAGTCAGGGGACGTTCTTACCGCTCACGATGTCTTAATGGATGCCTATAACACCGATGTCCGTCCGTTACTACGTGACTGGCGTGAAGAGAATGGGCTCGACCCGGAGCCAATGAAGGCATACGCATCTAGCGGTTATGCCGAAAAAATCGTCGCCGAACGCGTAGGTGGACAGCAGGCTGGTTGGGGGGCATAGACATTTATGACCGCAGAAACAACGGTTGGTGGGTTACTGGCTCGAAGCAATCGATTGGGCGCGAACCCAAAGTTCACCAACTACGCGGGAGGAAATACTTCCGCCAAGGGCAAGGAAGTAGATCCTTCTACGGGAAAATCAGTAGAAGTCCTATATGTAAAGGGTTCCGGAGGCGATCTTGGCACTCTCAACGAAGCAGGCCTTGCAAAGCTTTACGTAGAACGCTTGCGGGAATTGGTCAATGTTTATCGCGGCGAACAACACGAAGACGAAATGGTTGGGCTCTTCGACTACTGCGCATTTGGCCATAGTGGTGCCGCGCCAAGCATTGATACGGCGATGCACGCCTTAGTCGCCGCAGCGCATGTTGATCACCTCCATCCTGATTCCATTATCGCTCTTGCAACTGCTGTTGATGGTCCGGCGCTCGCCAGAGAGTGCTTTGGTGATGAGATCCTCTGGGTTGATTGGAGGCGCCCAGGCTTCCAACTTGGCATTGAAATCGCAAAACTGGCAGCGGACAACCCACATGCAAAGGGCTGCATACTTGGGGGCCACGGTCTTACGACGTGGGGGCAAACAAGTGAAGAATGTGAGAAGCGCTCAGTTGATGCCATTCAAAAGGCAGAGGAGTTTCTGGTTGAAAAAGGAAAGAACGATCCGTTCGGCACATCTGTAGAGGCATGGGCACCACTTTCTCCAGTTGAGCGCCGTGAAAAGGCCGCTCAACTGGCACCCGCCCTACGAGGGATTGCATCACAGGATGCACGAATGATTGGACATTTCAATGACGATGCAGTTGTTCTGGAATTCCTGAGCCATTCAGAGCTTCCACGATTAGCGGCACTTGGGACTTCCTGTCCAGATCATTTCTTGCGCACCAAAGTTGCGCCAATGGTTTTGGATACGTCATCCGTTGCCGACATCGCAACAGTCATTGAACGTGCTCATGAACTTCATACCGAGTACCGCTCTAGGTATGTTTCCTACTATGAAAACCATGCCACAGAACAGTCTCCCCCGATGCGAGGCGCGGATCCCCTAATCATTTTGGTTCCTGGCGTGGGGATGTTCAGTTACGGCAAGGACAAGCAAACAGCGCGCGTTGCCGGCGAGTTCTATATCAACGCGATTAATGTGATGCGGGGCGCCGAATCTGTCTCCACGTACAAACCTATTGACGAATCCGAGAAATTCAATATTGAGTATTGGGAACTTGAGGAGGCAAAACTTCGACGTATGCCTAAGCCCAAGCCACTACAAGGTCGCATTGCCCTAGTCACCGGTGGTGGATCAGGAATTGGAAAGGCAACTGCACAACGTTTATCTACTGAGGGTGCCTGTGTCGTCATTGCCGATCGGGATATCGATGCAGCGCTGGAGGTGGCAGCCAATCTCGGTGGTCCCGACAAGGCAATTGCCATTCAAGTAGATGTAACCAGCGAAGCAGAAATCACAACAGCGATTCATGGAACATCTCTCGCCTTCGGAGGAATTGACATAGTCGTCAACAACGCCGGTCTTTCGATGAGCAAGCCGCTGGTTGAAACATCTTTAAGTGACTGGGATCTGCAGCACGATGTAATGGCACGCGGCTCATTCTTGATCTCTCGAGAAGCGGCCAAAGTCATGATCTCTCAGGTCATGGGTGGCGATATCATCTACATCGTCTCAAAAAATGCGGTATTTGCAGGACCAAACAATCTTGCCTACGGAGCAACCAAGGCCGACCAAGCTCACCAAGTGCGCCTGCTGGCTGTTGAACTTGGTGAGTATCAAATTCGGGTAAATGGAGTCAATCCTGATGGAGTGGTCCATGGATCCGGCATTTTTGCAGGTGGATGGGGTGCACAACGAGCTGCTGTCTACGGGGTCAGGGAGGAAAACCTCGGCCAGTACTACGCACAACGGACCATTCTAAAACGCGAAGTACTCCCCGAACACATAGCGGCAGCAGTCTTCGTTCTTGTTGGTTCCGAGTTGTCCTTAACAACAGGACTTCACATTCCGGTCGATGGCGGCGTGGCATCTGCCTTCCTTCGTTGATCATGGGCCGCTACATAGCAGTTGATCTCGGAGCAACAAGTGGTCGCATTGCGGTTGCAGACCTATCCGGAGACAAATTTTCTATCAGAGTCGTACACAGGTTTTCGCACGAAGCAATCACAGTTGACCAGTCGTTACTTTGGGACTGGCAATATATAGTCGACGAAACCATAAGAGGAATTAAGATAGCGGCAGAAGTAGGGTCGATTACATCTCTTGCAATTGATACCTGGGCGGCAGACTATGGGTTTCTCGATGCCCGCAATCGGTTATTACTGCCCATTTTTTCCTATCGGGATTCACGGACCGCGAGTGTCTTTGAAAAAGTCAGGGAGGAATTTGGCGAGGAGTACATCTACGACGTCACGGGAATACAGTTTCTACCGCTCAACACGCTATATCAATTGGTCGCGGCCAAGAACGACGAGAATTACCAACGAGCCGATAAATTCCTGCTTCTTCCCGATTTACTCAATAACTTGCTTACCGGCTCTATTTCAACCGAGATCACCAACGCTTCCACGACACAACTTCTTAACGGAAACACCCGTTCTTGGGACTTCGAACTCATAGAGGCACTTGGCCTTCGTAAGGAGATCTTTCCTGCACTCCATGAACCAGGTACCAATCTCGGGAAAATTTCGGGTATACCTGGATTGGAAGGTATAACAGTTGTAGCCACCGGTTCCCACGACACAGCATCTGCGGTTACGGGCACCCCTTTTGTAGATCTCGCGACAGATGCTTATCTCTCAAGCGGCACTTGGTCACTCATTGGTGTTGAGTGCCAAAGTCCGATCACAACCCCTGAAGCACTGGCGACAAATGTCACTAATGAACTCGGTGTCGAAGGCACAGTAAGAGTCCTCAAAAACATAACTGGACTCTGGATTTTAGAAGAATGTCGACGCACCTGGCGTGAGTCCGATTACGCCCCATCGCTGCCAGAAATCATCGCTTTGGCAGATGCCTCGGTTGACTGCACTTCGGTTATAGATCCAAATGATCCGCGCTTTATGGCCAACGGCGATATGCCAGCACGAGTGAGGTCATATTGTTATGACAGCGGTCAGAGCATTCCTGAGACTCCGGGCGAAATCGCCTTCTGTATTTTCGTTAGTTTGGCCCTTGCTTACCGAAGGGCTCTGAAGGACCTTGAGGAAGTTACAGACCGTTCGATTTCTAGGTTACATATCCTGGGAGGTGGATCGCAAAATGATTTATTGAATCAACTAACTGCAGACGCCACAGGCTGTGAAGTTTTAGCAGGGCCGACTGAAGCAACTCTCATTGGAAACATCGCTATGCAAGCCATTGCAACCGGGGAATTTCGAGATCTAGTTCATGCCCGAGCGGTTATTCGTGCAAACACTGAGTGTGCAGTTTTCAGACCACGCGATGGACTAGATTGGAACGAATTGCAAGCACGAATTCATTTGAATTCGACAGTGTGAGAACCAGATCCCATCCTGATCCTCTCATCAGATGATGAAGGGGCCACAAACCAACCGATAGATCCGGCTGGAATTTCTATATCAGCTTTATATCCACCTTCGTATTCTTTCCATTCGATAGAGGCCAGTCCAAAACGTGTTTCAACACTAGCCCGGGCCCAAGTCAGTGACGGATGAGGATTAGGCGCGAAGAGTATCTCTTCATAACCAGGCCTTTCAATCATCGGAGATATGCCTGCTATGTTCCGATACATCCAAACCGTGACCGCTCCGTATGCATAGTGATTAAAGGAAACCATAGTGTTGCTAGATCCATCAAGATCGCCTTGTTGTATCTCGCCATCCGGTAACAGGGCATCCCAACGTTCCCACATAGATGTCGCACCACGTTTTATTTGATACAACCATCCAGGAACTTCCTCGTTGAGTAACAACTTATAGGCAGCGTCAAAGTGCCCATACCTTGACAATGCCGGCATCACGAGCGGGGTACCAAGAAAGCCAGTAGAAATTCGCCCATTTACCGAATCAACCAATTTCGCAAGACTTTTCGCGATGGAAGCCCGTTCACTCTCTGGCGCAATCTCCAATTCAATTGCTGTTGCACATCCTGTAGCCGTCGTCGGAATCTCCAATTGCCACTTCTTCCAAGTGGATGCCGAAACTCGGTCCGCCAATTCCATGTAGTACTGGTGATCGGCTTCCTTTCCCAACACTGCGGCAGATTGGCCTAGTAGCCGTGCGCTGTAAGCAAAGAAAGCATTGGTGATATAGGCAGAATCACACTTGGCGAGCCAGGGCTTATTGGCGGGTGCATCTGGGTCGAGCCAATCGCCAAATTGAAATTCTCCCGGTGGGATAAGGTCGGTCGCATCGCTCTTTGACTCAAGGTATTCAACCCATCGAACCATCGAGTCGTACTGATCACGCAACGTCTCTTTATCACCATAAGCCTCATAGAGGGCCCAGGGAACGATAGTCGCCGCGTCTCCCCAACCTGCGCGCCCTCCTGCAAAATCCCGAGGGCTGTCGAAGTCGCTGGCTGCAGGAACGTATGGAACGTAATTACACACCGCACCATCGGGCAGTTGATCCAATGCCAAGTCTAACATCCAGCTCGCGAGAAATCCTTCGCAATCGTAAATCGTCGACGCAGTTGATGCGAATGCTTGTGCATCGCCTGTCCAACCTAAACGTTCATCACGTTGAGGACAATCGGTAGGAACCGAAATAAAATTGGCTCGTTGTGACCAGAGTGTATTTGAATGCAATTTGTTTAACATTGTATTGGAACACTCAAAATTTCCTATACGTGGCATGTCTGAATGAACTACCTCTGCAACTACGTCAATAATTTCAGCATTTGTATCGATTTCAGCGTAGCGAAATCCATGAAAAGTGAAATTTGGAGTTATCTCGAGCTCTCTTTCATCAGATAGCACAAAAATATCCTCTGCTTTTGCTCTACGTAAGAGGGCTCGATTGAGTTGTCCGTCCTTTAAAACCTCGGCATGGCGCAGAGTGACCCTGTCTCCTCTTTTTCCTTTAATTTTCATCCGCAAGTGTCCGGCTAGGTTCTGACCAAAATCATAAATTGTGGAGCCGGATGAGTCCTCTGTATGGGAAATTGGACTTATCGACGCGGTAACCCGAATCGGTGGGCTTGTCATTGGAAAAAGTGAGGCAAAATTTCCTTCAATCTCCTCTGCGTTAACCCAAGACGAGTCATCAAAACCACTGGCTTGATAACCTATTTGCTCCTTGTTGAAGTCAACCAGGACGCCATCATAAATGTCGGCTGCCCGTAACTCGCAAGTGCTGACTTTCCAATTCTTGTCCGTTATGACTTCGACTTTCTTGCCCGAAGTGGTAGTGATTTCCATTTGTGCTAAGGCGCTTACATGGTCCCCAAATACCTTACGGTATAAGGCCCATGTCAGTTGACCACGGAACCAACCGTCTCCCACGACGATGGATATGGCATTTGGCCCGGTTCTTAGAAGTGAACTTACATCGTAAGTTCGATAGGCGATTCTCTTCTTGTATGAAGTCCAACCAGGATTGAAAAGTTCATCAGTGACTGGTTGATCATTGATGGTGACACTAAAAATCCCTTGAGATGAAACGTAGAGACGAGATTGCGTCGCCGACGAATCCAGAATAAATTCCTTTCGAAAGACCGGTGCAGGGGCAATTTCGTCGATACCCGGATCATTAGGCATACCGATTGGAATAGCTCTCCAATCTTTACCAGCGAGAAGGCCGGCTTCTACACGTTTGACTGCAGACCAGGAAGTCCAGTCGCCATTTACGAAGGCCTTAACCCGCACATACCGTACTTCGCGACTCTTTAGCGAGGTTCCCGGCCATTGAGCTTGAATCACAGAACTCGATTGCACAATTCCGCTCGTGACAAAATTGCAATCAAATTCTGCCGTTGATGCAACTTGAACCTCGTAGGCCTCCTGCAAAACATTGGAATCGCTACTTTGCAATTGCCAGGAGACGAACGGTCTTCGCTGGCCGACAATGAGAGTATCTGCACTCCGGCCAACACGAATATACACAAGGGATGTCACCACTTTGCCCATTTTATCTCTAACCTTTTATAGATCCGGCGGTCATCCCCGCAACAATCTTACGATTGAAAAAGATAAAGGCAAGAAGGGGGAAAATTGTGATGTACAAAATGTCGGTAAAGAGTAAATTCCATTGGGTGTTGAATCTCCCCTGGAAACTAAAGAGGGTCGCTTGCAAGGTGGCATTTTGACTTCCAGGCAAGAAATAGAGTGGATTTACAAAGTCGTTAAATATACCGACAATCGCGACAATAATGAGAGTTATTGTCACAGGGCGAAGCAATGGGAAAATAACACGGAAGTACAGATTCCAACCACTACAGCCGTCAATAATTGCCGCTTCATCGAGTTCTCGCGGGATTGTGGCCATAAAGTTTCGGTAGAGCAATATTGCAAAACCCATACCATAAGTGACTTCTATGAAAACAAGACCGGTCATCGATCTATATAGGTGAATTCGTTGAAGAACCCAGATAGTTGGAACAATTGCTGGTGGAATGATCAAAGCAGTAAGGACTAAAAAACTTGCAATTGAGGTTATCTTTGTCTTCTTGCGTTGCAGTACATAGCCCGTCATTCCGCTGATAAGGACTAGAAGAATGACGGAGAAAACTGTCAAAATAAAAGTATTGAGTGTGGCGCGAACCATTATGCCATGCTCGGTCGCTAAGACAGCTTTTAGATTGGACCACAACTGCCAATGCTTTGGAGGAGTGAAATCGAGAGCGCTGGAGTCGGTTTGATTCTTGGCTGCGGTAAAGAGAATGAAAACAAAGGGCAGAACAAATATTATCCCCGCGACTAAGACACCCAGGATGTCAGCCCAAATGCTACGGTACTTAGTCTTACCCTTTATTGTCACGCGCTCACCTCATGCTTGTTGAGGAATCGCGACAAGGGGAAAACTAAGACAGTCACCAGAACAAAGAGAATGACATTGCCAGCAGTAGCCAGACCATAAAATCCAGATTGATATTCCTTGTAGTTGATCGAGGACACAACGTCAGAGAGAAATCCTGGACCGCCTCCAGTCATCGCCCAAATGAGGTCAAAGGAACGTAGACCACCAATAACCGACAGTAGGATCACCGAGAACATCGCTGGGCGCACCAACGGCACGGTAATGCTCCAAAATTGGCGTCGAGAATTCGCACCATCCATAGCGGATGCTTCATAATAATCTTTGGGAATCGATGCCAAACCTGCGATATAGATTAGCGTGGAAAAACCTACACCTTTCCAAACATCAACCAACCCCACTGACAGTAGAGGAAGGAAATTCGGATCAGTGAGCCAACCAAGACCCTGGGTTGAGGATCCAAATAAGTGAGCAACTACCATAATGGCCTTGTTAATCATTCCTTGATACGGATCCATCAAGGCGCTAAAAGTAAAGCCAACGCCGATGGTGCTCACCAAAACAGGAAAGAAAACAACAGATCGGAGTAAGTCTTTGGTACGAATTCTGGAAGTTAAAAAATTGGCTAAATAAAGCCCTAAAATGACTTTGAGCCCACTAGTGAAGACCGCATAGAGGAGAGTATTGATGAATCCAATGCGGAGTTCGGGTTCTTGAAAGTACATAGCAAAGTTTCCGAAACCTATGAACTTCCAATTGAAAAGTGTCCAACGAGTAAGGCTGAAAAAGAGAGAAACTACAGTTGGTACGAAAAAGAGAACGAAATAGAAAATACCTGTTGGATACATCAGCGAATTTGGGTAGGGCCCCTTGCGCTTCTTCTTCTTAAGCAATGTCTACTCCGCACTCCAAGATTCGCTTTCAAATTGTAAAGGTAAGGAAGTTGGCCCAATTTTTCAGACCAACTTCCTAGCCTTCTTACTTGCCTACGGTCCTACCTGTCCCTTAGAACTTCTTTACCAACCTGGCAGACCAAGCTGCTGAGCCGATTTTTGAACATCTCTGTCATATCCAGCTGCACCTTGCTTAGCAGTAACTATGCCGGAGCCAACTTCGACGCAGAACTTCTCCTCATTTGCGCCCTTGACGGGAGAAATGAACTCAAGTGCGGGAGCACTTCTTCCATTTGCCTTGAAGTAAGGAAGCATATCGGTCGCAATCACAGAAAGATGACCTGTCATTTGTGCACCCTTAATCAAGTAAGGTCCACTTGGTGGAGCGACAGTGTTCATCACTGCGATACCAGCAGGCGACATCGCAAAGGCAACGAACTGCTTTGCAAGGTCTAAGTGCTTAGTGGTTTTAGGAATGTATATGGCACTTGGCATCCAGACAGTCAGACCATTCTTCTTTGCAGATGGTCCTGGCTGAGCGAAGAAACCTACGTTGTTGGCTAGCTCTGGATACTTGTCGATGAGATTGCTTGCAGCAAAGGTGAGCATTGGGTAATGAGCACCTTTACCCGTTGCAAGGTATTGAAGTCCCTTGTCGTAGGTCGCTGAAGCGTAATCCTTGTTGAGGAAACCAGCCTTCTTCAAATCTTGCAGATGCTGCCAACCGACGAGGGCGGCGGAAGTAGTTGCGATCTTCGCTTTATTTGTAGTGTATTTTGCAGCGAAACCTGGGTCAGCAACTTGCACATTAAATTGATCAGCAAGAACGAGAAGTTGTGAAGACCAGGCATCCTTATAGGTCTGGATAACTGGAATGAGTTTGGCTTTCTTGATTTTTGCGTTATTGGCCATAAACTGAGCCCAAGTCAAAGGTACCTTCAAACCCAGTTTCTGATAGACAACTTTGTTATATAAAATGCCACCGCCCATGACTGAGCCGATTGGGCCGCCGTAGATCCTCTTGCCTACTGAGACCGTTGGATAGAAGGATGAAATAACCTTTGACTGCCATGGCTCATCGGTCAAATCCACCAGGTTCTGGGTTGGATTGAGTGCCTGGAAGGCAGATCCACTGTTATACAGGAACACATCATCCATATCCCCTGTTGCCAGACGAGTTTTCACCAAGTTGCCTCCGTCGATTCCGCCAGGGCGGTAGTCGACCGTGACAGTGATGGTGGGATTCGCCTTCATGAATGCAGCGGCAAGCCCGTCAGTGATTAACTGGTCGGTTCCGCTGGTATCGGTCAATACCGTTATCTCTGTTGTGCTATCCGCATGCACCGCAGGTGCTGCAAAAACAGTCCCAAAAATGGCCGCAACAGCCACCGCAAGTACTTTGATCCCTCGACGCTTAAAGAACGCCATTTATGCATCTCCTATGTCTCAAACTCAGGCCGGGTCCTGAAAAAGAATTGAAACGATTCAATTCCAGCCATAAAATAGCCTTTTTTATTGCGGTGGTCAACACTCTTTTTGTAACGAAATTATAACAATCAAGAAGAGTGCCTGCAGTGGTCCGCTCCAACAGCTGACATTGCACACGCATTATCCGGAAAAAATCAAAGCGGTCAGTAGTCCTGGGGTTCGCCGAAGCGCGCGGCTATCCTCTTGCCTATGTCCTATCTTTTGAACTTGGCACTTCCGACGATCTCCTACGGGATCACAATCGCGGCACTTATCCTGTTAGTAGTCAACGGGAAGAAGCTTCTGGCCATCTACCGCGCGGGCCAGCCCGACCCGACACGTAGAGACAAACGTGGGTCACGACTTGCTCACATGCTTGGAGAGATTCTCGGCCACACCAAGATGCTCAATTTCACTGCCACGGGCATCGCGCACTGGGTCGTCATGGTCGGCTTCGTCGCATTGTTCGGCACTTTGCTTACCGCTTACGGACAGGTTTTAGATCCGAACTTCAATCTTCCGATCATCGGTCATTTCATTCCTTATGAATACTTCACTGAACTTATAACCCTTCTTACCGGGCTTGGAATTCTCGCCTTGATCTTCATCCGCCAGTACACCCGTATTTTCCAAAAAGGAAGGCGGTCGAGATTTTTTGGATCAGGCTCGCTCAAAGCATATTACGTCGAGGCCACAATCGTTGCGATTGTTATTTGCGTAACTCTTCTTCGTGGCCTTGAGGGAGCGCTGTCGAATGACACTTCATGGAGTTGGCACTATCCCTTTTCTTGGCGCCTCGTCCTAGTCTTCAAGCAACTTTCTTTGGACACGATCCTGTCCTCCATCCAGATTGTGGCAGCGATCAAGATCGTCGTCTCCATGCTCTGGTTCATAGTCATCGCGCTGAACCTGACAATGGGTGTTGCCTGGCATCGCTTCCTCGCATTCTTCAATGTTTACTACAGGCGCCACAGCGATGGAACGAATTCACTTGGCGAACTTCCCGAAATGTTGTCCCACGGTCGTCCGATCGATTTCGATGATCCATCAGAAGATGATGTATTTGGTTTAGGAACCCGTGCAGACATTTCATGGAAAGGTCTGCTGGATATGACCAGTTGCACTGAGTGCGGCCGGTGCCAATCTCAGTGCCCAGCATGGCACACAGATAAACCGCTCTCTCCCAAGCTTTTGATCATGGCAATGCGCGATCATGCGATGGCCAAGGTTGTGGAGACCGAGAACCTTGTCGGAGATTTAGCGCCAATATCCCTTGACGTCCTCTGGTCATGCACAACGTGCGGTGCATGCGTCAACGAGTGTCCGGTCGACATCGAACACATTGATCACATTGTCAACATGCGTCGCTTCCAGGTTCTGGTCGAATCCGAATTCCCTTCAGAGCTCGGTGGAACTTTCCGTAACCTTGAAAATTCCGGTAACCCCTGGGGAGCCAACCGCATAGATCGCGACGGATGGATCGCAGAGTGTGACTTCCCCATCCGCATCATCGAGGGAGAGTTGCCGGAGGACGTTGACTACTTGTTCTGGGTTGGTTGCGCCGGCGCATTTGAAGAGCGCGCAAAGAAAACGACAAAGGCCGTTGCAGAGTTGCTTTACATGGCCGGAGTAAAATTCGCCGTACTTGGCAAGAGGGAAACCTGTACTGGCGACCCTGCACGCCGCGCTGGCAATGAATTCCTCTATCAAATTCTTGCCAAGGAAAATATCGAGACATTCAATGAGGTCTTTGCCAGCCGACCAGAGAAGGGTAAGAAGAAGATTGTCGTTACTTGTCCTCATTGCTTCACGACAATTGGCCGGGACTATGCCCAGAGCGGTTTTGAACTGGAGATGGTCCACCACACCCAGCTCCTCAACCAATTAGTACGAGATGGAAAACTCACACCAGTGAATAAGAGCACCAAGACGCTGACCTATCACGACCCTTGCTACCTCGGTCGGCACAATCAGATCTATGCACCCCCACGCGAGTTGCTTGGAGCCACGGGAATCGAAATCACCGAGATGCCAAGAAACCAGGAACGCTCCTTCTGCTGCGGTGGCGGCGGAGGCCGGATGTGGATGGAGGAGAAACTCGGCACGCGCATCAACATGAACCGCGTTGATGAGGCCTTAGCCACTGGCGTGGAGGAAGTAGCCGTGGCCTGTCCGTTCTGCCGAGTCATGGTCAGTGACGGAGTCACCGCTCGCCAGAGCAGCGTCGAAGTCTTGGATGTAGCCCAGGCCCTCCTACGCTCAGTTAAGCCACTGATCTAGATCCATAGACGGAGTTCAGAGTATTCTCAGAAAACCCACAGACTGACAGGCAATTATCAGCCCAAGAGGTGATGACTATGACGACTCTCCGGGAGCGTGCAGAAGTGCAAGATACAAAGGAAGTTACAAACCATCGGATTTTGGTGGTGGATGACGAATCGAGCATCAGCGACCTCATTTCCACCAGCCTGCGCTTCGTTGGTTTTGATGTCCGGACTGCCGCCAATGGCGCCCAGGCACTTCAAGTGGCCCAGGACTTTCAACCCCATGCCATCGTGCTCGATGTCATGTTGCCCGACCTAGATGGTTTTGAAGTCTGCCGCCAACTGCGCAGCGAGGGCCAGAATGTCGGTGTTCTCTTCCTGACAGCCAAGGATGGAATGGAAGACAAGGTTGCCGGTCTCACCATCGGTGGCGATGACTACATGACCAAGCCTTTTAGCCTTGAGGAACTTGTCGCCCGCCTTCGAGCGCTTCTACGGCGTACCGGCGCCATCGAGACCATGCCAGATGACGAGAAAATTCGCTTTGCCGACCTCGAGTTGGACGAGGCAACCCACGAGGTTCGTCGAGCCGGCCAACTCATTGATCTTTCTCCTACTGAGTTCCTGCTACTTCGTTACCTTCTCATTAACGCCGACCGAGTCGTCTCAAAAGCACAGATCCTCGACCACGTCTGGCAGTACGACTTCCGCGGAGATGCCGGCATCGTTGAAACGTACGTCTCCTACCTTCGCAAGAAGATCGACATCTTTGAGCCACCTCTTATCCACACTGTTCGTGGAGTTGGCTACCGTTTACGTATGCCACCTAAGTAGTACCCCGTAAACTTCCTCAACTATGGTCTCACCACTACGCAAAGTCTCCAATCCGCTGAGCCTTTGGAGTCTGCGTAATCGGTTAATCGTGGGTGTCGTAGTCCTATCTGCACTTGGGTTCATCGCATCCGATATTGCCGCACGAAGTTCGTTGCATTCATTCTTGATGGCACAGGTCGACACCCAACTCAAAAGTGTTGCTGGGGGTTCAGTGTTACGTCTTGATCGCGCTGGAATCGCCCCGGACGAAAACAATCTACCGGCCCAAGGTAGCGATGAAGCCATTACCAAGTCTTCGAAGTCGAAAACCAAAGTTGGATTGAGTCCGCTTCGTCAGGTGCCAACCACGATGTCAGTCACGCTTTTGAACCCTTCGGGAAAAGTGCTCGGAGTAATTGGTGGAGATCTCAATACCCAAGCAATCAGCAACTTCATCGCGGGTTTCACGCCCGCGATGGTTGCAAGACATAAAAATCAACCCTTTACAATCGAAGCGCCGGGTGCGGATTTTCGTGTGCTGGCACGTATCCTTCCATCAGCGCTCGGAAGCGTCGTGGTAGCGCAATCGTTGGACAACATCGACCAGACAGTTCACAGGCTCCAAATTCTCTTCATTTTTATAGGACTTATTGCTCTCTTGCTGATCGCACTGGCATCTCGCAAAGTCATTGACATTGGCCTGCGACCGTTGGAAGCCGTCGAAGTCACCGCCGAATCCATCGCAGCTGGGAATCTCTCTGCCCGCCTTCCGGCCGCCAAACCAGATACTGAAGTGGGGCGCCTAGTCGGCTCCCTCAACACGATGTTGGCCCGTATTGAAGAAGCGTTCGCGGCTCGCACCGCGAGTGAGAACCGGTTGCGTCGTTTCGTCGCTGACGCCAGCCATGAATTGCGCACTCCCCTCACCGCCATCCGAGGTTTCGCGGAATTGCACCGACAAGGCGCTGTACAGGGTGAACAAGCGACCAAAGAACTGATCGCGCGCATTGAAAAAGAGTCTCTCCGTATGGGATCTCTCGTTGAAGACCTTCTGCTACTTGCACGACTGGACCAAGCCCGCGAAATGTCCAAAGACCCTGTAAATATCTCCGTCGCAGTCAGGGAAGCCGTGGAATCTGCGCGCGCGGCAGGACCAAATCATCCAATAGCCGTGAACACACCCGATGAAGATATCTATATTTTGGGCGATGCCAATCGGATCCACCAAGTAATCGCAAATCTTTTAGCCAACGCCCGTGCTCACACTGCCGAAGGCACGCCGATCACAGTGACCCTGGCGCACTCTGATACCGGAACAACTGTCTCAGTTTCAGATACGGGGCCCGGCCTCAGTCAGGCCGATCAAGAAAGAATCTTCGAACGCTTTTACCGTGCAGATCCCTCGCGCGCGCGCACAAATGTAGAGGGAAGCGGTTTAGGGTTGTCAATCGTGGACGCGGTAATGCATGCCCATGGCGGTCGGGTTGGAGTCACTTCAACGTTGGGAGAAGGCGCAACCTTCACGCTCTATTTTCCCCTAACGGCTGATTAAGTAGCAGACCCCAAGCTTTCCATCGCACGTAAAGCAGCAATTCTTTCCTCAATTGGCGGATGCGTCGCGAAGAGACGTGAGACAGATTTTGCATCCAGCGGCGATTCAATCCAAATATGGGCAACCGCGGTCGAACGTTGGCGCACAACGGTGTTATCGGCAGCAAGCACCTCGAGAGCTGACCGCAACCCAGCGGGATTTCTCGTGAAAGCCACAGCAGTTGCGTCGGCCAATGCTTCGCGACGGCGAGATATTGCCGACTTTAAAAGCAGCGCTGCAATGGGGGCCAAAATCAAAACGATGAGGGAAACCACCAACGCAAGTGGATTGGAATTGTTGTCGCGACTATCTCGTCGCCCTCCACCAAACCACATCATCCTTGTCAAAATATCGCTGATCATCGCGATTGCCCCGGCAGTTGTCGCCGCGACCGCGGCAACCAACGTATCGCGATTGCCAATGTGCGACATCTCGTGTGCAACTACCCCCTGCAGTTGGTCACGATCCATCACCTCGAGAATTCCAGTTGTAAACGCGATCACCGCATGTTGCGGATTTCGACCAGTCGCAAAGGCATTCGGTGCGCTGTCCTGAACAATTGCCACCTTCGGCATAGGTAACCCACTGGCAATCGTCACTTCCTGAATGAGATTGAAGAGATTCGGATTCTCACTTTGTTGAATTTCTCGAGCGCCCGTCATCCGAAGAACGATGGTGTCAGAGGCGTAATACGAACCCCAGACAGAGATCAGCGCAATTCCGACGGCAATCGGAACTATCGCACTCGTGCTTCTGCCAAAATAAGTAAGCGCGGCAAAGACCACGAGCCAGACGAGAGCGCCCATGCTCCCAAGGAGCAAGAAAGTCTTTCGTTTATTGGCGCTCTGAGATGCGCGAAAAGATACTGCTGCCATAAATGCGCTCTAGAACTTTACGGTAGGCGCTTGACGAGATTGAGGATCTTCTACTTCATAGAACGCACGCTCGGTCACCTTGGCCATGCCCGCAAAAAGTGATGTGGGTATGGTTTTGACAGCCGAGTTCAGCGCTCTCACGTTGTCGTTGTAATACTGACGGGCGAAGGAGACCTTGTTCTCCGTCGTAGACAATTCTTCCTGAAGAGCTAAGAAATTCGTTGACGCTTTGAGGTCTGGGTATGCCTCGGCCACTGCTAACAACCCGCGTAGGGCCTGGGTGAGCATTCCATCGGCTGCGGCTACTTCGGCAACCCCGGAGGCTGTTGTGGCTTTTGCGCGCGCAGCCACCACTTTCTCAAATGTTGTGCTTTCATGAGCCGCGTATCCCTTTACAGTTTCAACCAAGTTCGGAATTAAGTCCGAACGTCGCTTCAACTGCACTTCAATTTGTGCGAAGGCCTCATTCACATTGATATTGAGTCGAACGAGCCGGTTGTAGATGGAAATAACAAATAGCACGAGGACAACGATGACTAACAAAACAATGACGAGTGTTTTCATGCTTTTAACTTACTCTATATTTTTTGGGTGCACATCCTGGCCCTATTGAATGTCGCTCTGGTGAAAATTCATCCATGAACGACTTGCTGTGGGACCGCGTTGGCCTTGGTAGCGGGAACCATAAAGGGCTGAACCATAGGGGTGTTCGGCGGGAGAGGAGAGTCTCATGAGGCAGAGTTGCCCGATCTTCATCCCGGGAAAAAGTTTGACTGGCAGATTTGCGACATTGGAGAGTTCAAGGGTGATATGACCTGAGAAACCCGGATCGATAAATCCGGCCGTGGAATGTGTGAGCAATCCCAATCGACCAAGAGAGGACTTCCCTTCAAGCCGCCCAGCCAAGTCATCTGGAAGTGAAATGATTTCATAGGTGCTGGCCAGAACGAATTCGCCGGGGTGAAGAATGAAGAATTCCTTGGGTCCCACCTCGACTTCGCGTGTAAGTTCACTCTGCTCCACCGAAGGGTCGATGACCGAGTACTTGTGGTTTTCGAATACCCGGAAAAACCGATCCAATCGAACGTCGATGCTGGAGGGTTGAATCATCGCCTCGTCATATGGCTCTACTCGGACTCGACCCGTCTGGACTTCTGCGCGAATATCGCGATCACTGAGCAACATGGTTGGCGACTTTACCGTCTCTCTCTATGCTTACCCAATATAGCCACTCGCGGGCGTAGTGAAGTGGTATCACGTCAGCTTCCCAAGCTGACAGCGCGGGTCCGATTCCCGTCGCCCGCTCCATAAGAATTCAGATCACCCGTCTGATCTCAAGCCAGTGCTCCCCGTTGACCGAGTCAAAAAATGCCCGCGACCGTTTCTCGTTGCCCCCTCGCAAGCCGGTGCCGATTGCCACCGCAGCGCGCTGAAGGTCCAAGCAAGAGGAGACCACAGTTAAGCACTCCTCGCCTTCATCGAGGTAGAGGGTTATCTGACACATGCCAGTCTCAATCCCTCCGAACGCCTCAAGCATGACTTGGTGAACGTCAGCGGCGACCGGATCTGAGTCGGCTAAGGCTTCCACCACAGCGATGGTCGGCGTCCAATTCTGTTTCGCGGCCGCATTGACAAGACCCAACGCAAGTTGAGCAAAGCCTCCGGTTATAAAGGGGTCCAATTGGATGCGAGCGCGCAATCGTGCCTCTTCTATATGTGCTTGTCTCTGCACCTCGCCCTCAACAAAGGCTCCGCTTGTGGTCGACCTGGCGAAACGATCGAGGTAGTCCATCGCGGAGAACCACTGCTCTGCCCGGTCAGCATCAATTTTTCTTTCAATACGACGACGTGTAAGTTCCGCGCTCCGAGCTTTGCTAACTCGCAAACTGGCTCGCCAACGATTGCTTTGTCGCCACAGAGTAATCAGGACTAAGAAAAACCCAAGCAAGGCGCTTGCCGGAGTTAGAAGCGCCCCAGAGCACGCCCGCGGCAATAGCAACCCCATCAAATATAGGGAGGCGATAGTAAAAGCAACTAAAATCAGTCGGATCCTTCTCGGTACATAGAAGACAGCGCCGATACTTGTAGTGCTGCACAGGAAGTTGGCAGCCCATCTGAGTTGTCCGGTGTTCTGGCAAGCGTTGGCGTTTATTGAAATCAAGAGAACGGTAAGAAGTCCGACTGAAAGACCGACCACGATCAGCAACCATCCTCCTTTCCGACGAGGATTTGTGGACGCCACCAAGACAGACACAACATGAATTGCGAGTAGTACCAACAAAATTGGCTTGGGGCTATATGGGTTAACCAGCCACCAACTCAGTCCGGCAACTGCTAGAGCCGGAGCAGCGAGAAGAATTCTTCCCACGGAGTCGAACATTTCAAAGAGAGAGTGAGGCGACGTGTAAGAAATCGCTCGGGAATCCTCTTCTATAAGGGGAATAACTAGTTCCATCTCGGTCCCGTTTCCCTCGCCCGTGGATATATTCATCCTGGCTCTTCGATCGGCGAGAATTTCAGGAAGAATCTGACCAAGCCCTAATCCTTTGCTCGCCTTCTGCGACAAGCCGACGCCGTCATCCTTCACTTTGATTATCAAACTATTTTGCTTTCTCTGCCAAGAAATACTGACGTTGCTTCCACCGGAATGCCTGACCGCGTTGAGAATGAGCTCAGCCAGCGCATCTCGGACATCACGGGCGATCTTCTGCGGCAACAGAACGTCCTCGCCCTTCTTGATATCCACGGACGGATCGCCAGGAGCAAGAGTCGGGACAACCGAACCAATAATTGCCGACATTGAAGTAGGTGCGACGAGGCCCTGGTAGAAACGAGCCTCCGCGATTTCACTCTTTAAGCGACCAACGAGCGTCTCCGTCTCACCGGAGTTTTTTCGGACCATTGTTGCCAGAGTGTTCAAGACTGTTTCGTGGAGTCGTCGGCGTTGTGAAGAATGCTCCTCAGCCACCGCTCGCATGATGGCATCTCTCGCCTTGAGAGTTTCCATTGATTCGGCAATGCGATCTTCTTGCGCGAAGGTCTCTTCCAGGCCGTGGAAGGCAAATCCCACGAATGCTCCGAGAAGAAAGATCCAAAGTGGTGCTACCCACGCGTTTAACCAAAAAACACCTGGGGCGTAGAGGAGTTTGGATTGGCCCACAATGACAAAATGTTCGACGAGCGCGGAAATGCCAATAAAGAGGAGTGAGAGTGGCCACGTGGAATATAAAGCCGCCAAAACAACCGTTGCAACTCCCGAAAGACTTGCGGCGTACCAGACCTGCGGATGTGAGCCTGGCTCAAGCGCGGGAATATACAGAATTGCGATCGCGAGAAGGATGGAGAGAACGTTGCCCTGTTTTCGAGGGACCGCGTATTCCAGCAAGTACCAGAGAGCGAGGGAGAGAAAGAGAAGAAATGGCAACCTACTCTTGCCTGTCGACCAATTAACAACGGCCAAGGCGATAGATGGGAACCAACACAAAGTAAAAGAAGCCCGCGCGAGAGCGAGCTTTACTTGACTTAATTGAGTTGCCCACGTTGGGTTGACCCTGGCGGGATGGGCGAACTTGATGATATTCATTAAACGGATACCAAGTGTGGCGTCTTCATGGATGAGAGTTTAGGTTATTGACTTCGTTGATAGGCTAGGTGAACGAAAGGAGCCGCGAGTGTCATTTATTGTCTTAGAAGACCATCCATTGCTTCTGACTGCCCTAGTGACTCAGATCCGCGGGTTATACCCAGACGACAAGATTGTCTACGAAGGCAAGGATGTCATGGCGGCCGCGGAGTTCTGCGACAAGAACACCGTGGCAATTGTCGATCTTGACCTAGGCGATAACCGCTCTGCAGCTGAAGTAGTTGCAATCATCGCCGCAAAGGGTGCGCGCATTCTGGTTGTGTCCGCCCTTGGACAAGCAGAGACCATTCAGTCAGTCATGATCGCTGGCGCTCACGGATATATGTCAAAGCGAGCCAACGATGCCCAGTTCAAAGAAGCCATTGACGCTGTGATGCTGGGGGGCGACTGGATGTCTCCTGAGGTTGCTGGTGCGATTGCATCAATAAAGACTGGCCGGGTTAATCTCTCAAACCAAGAGCGCAAAGCATTGGTGCTCTACGCATCTGGACTCAAACTCGAAACGGTTGCACGCCGAATGGGATTGGCCCCGTCTACCGTTAAGGAATATCTTGATCGAGTGCGGGCGAAGTACGATGCAACGGGTCTAGACGCTCGAACCCGCATGGATCTTTATCACGCAGCACGCAGCGAGGGCCTGCTCCCTTAACTTTTTTTCTACTTAATTCTCACTTAATTAGTACATACATGTATCCGGCAATAGTTGAATCGACCCTCTGAGATCCTCCGGAGGTAGCGGAGTTTCCCTTGACTCCTTTGGAGTTTGTTGCGCCTATGCTAGAAAGGGTAGAGACCAAGAAAAGTCTCCTTCCGAGTTGGAGATCGTTAACGAAGTCCAGAACTTTTCCGTAGTCACCCGTGACTCCAATCATCACGGGTATCGTGACAAAATTCGTTGTAGTTATTTTTGGATTTGCTTGAGGATAACCCGAATGAGTGGTTTTTTCTCCAGATGCTTGGACGGTAGGTGTGTATGCCCTTGCATCACTGACGTTAATCGACTTCACAGTGACCTTTCGGGCATTGGCCAAAGAATTCAATTCCGTCACAAATGAGGATACATCCGCGGCGGTTGGAACTGATTCTTGAAGGGTCAAGACCTGATTCTTGAGCGCATCGATATTCTCAAAATCGCGCTTGAGTTTTGCTAGAAGAATCTCATTTCGGTTGTTGGCGGCAATTACAGTGGCACGGTCGCGATTAGCGGATGCAACACTTGTTAACTCAGGGGCGATCCCGATCAGCCACCCGCTTGCCACTGTCACCACCACGGCCAACACTGCGCCGATGACCCACATCCTACTCTTGTTCATATTCACTTTCCCGCCGTTACAAAGCGCTTTGTAAATGCCGCTTGATTGATGTGCATCGTGATATTCACCGAGTAGGAGCCAGTTTCCGTTCGATTCACCGAGCCAGGATTCGCATCTGCGTATCCTGGAAGAGTGGCTAAGGCGACAAGCCACTGCGGCACCTGAGGGAGAGTCGAACTGACTGCGGTAAAACTCAAGGTTGCGATTCGCTCACCCTGCAAAGGCGCACTTGCTTGGGCGTAACTTGCAAAGGGTGTCGCGGAATCAAGATTCACCGAGTCAAGAGTGACATTCGGTGGCAGAGTTGCCTGAACCGAAATCAGGTAGTTCCTCCAATTGATCTCTGTCGAAGTTCCAACTTGTTGGGCTGCTTCAATGGTGTCAACTTGCTTTTGGAGGTTAGAAACTTCTGCATAATTTCGCTGCTGAAGCAGAATGGATTGGGCATTCGCCTGCGCGATTGCGAGGTCTGACCTAGCTTGAATTGCCTGAGCTCGCGCGAGCGCACTTGCCCCAATCACAACTACCGCAATTAATATGACAAAGAATCCGAGGCGGCGGTGGAGAATCTTTCCTTTGCGCTTGACCTTTAGTTCTTGAGGCAGAAGGTCAACTCTTGACTCTGCCCCAACTACGAGATTAGGAGTCTTTAATCTCCGACTCATGTCGTCTTCCGCAACGCCAGACCAAGTGCAACAGCGATTGACCCTTTTAGATGGATTTTCTTGGCGTCCACCTTGCGAGGTAGAGAGACCATGGAAAGTGGATCAGCGGCTACAACCGGAATACGCGTGATCTCAGAAAGTGCCCCTGCAAATCCGATCAGCAGCGACCCCCCACCGGTAAGCAGGATTTGATGAACTGGGTCTTGTGGGCGGGTATTGTTGAAATAATTCACCGTACTTCGCAGACTACCCAGCAATTCCCCGGTGATGGCATGGAGAATTTCTGCAGATCCAGAATCATCAACTTCTGAGTCATCGGCCATGCATTTGGCGCATTTGCATTTTACAATCTTGGAATTTGAGTCATCCGCCTCAATATCGCCGGTTCCGAGTGTCAGAGTTCGTTTCAATTCCTCGGCTGCGGGAGCGTCAATCTCTAACCCTTCGATCAGTGCCTGCGTTAGATCATCACCACCTGTAGGGATAATTCTTACGAACCACGGAACCCCATCACTGGAAATGATGATGCTTGTAGTCGTTCCGCCAATGTCGATCAAAGCCACCGTTCCCTTTATCTGTGGTCGGCTGATAAGTAGTCGGTTTAGGGCGAAGGGAATCAAATCCACCTCTACGGGTGTCAGTCCTGCTTTCTCAACTGCGCTCACATTTCCTAAGATTTCTTTCTTTTCTGCAGCAACTAGAAGGCCGCTAAGAACTGATCCCTGTTCACCGACAGTCTCCGAGGTTGGATAGAAATCCAGAAGGTAGTCGGTAAGCTGCATCTGCAAAGTGCTCTGAACTTGGAAAGGAAGTGACTCACGTATGTGCCTAAGGGACATCTTTGGCACCGTTAGGTCACGTACGATCACACCCTGGTTTCCTATTCCTAACGCAACCTTTTTGCTTTTGAATCCACCTTGAGACCAGAGCCTCCTAAGCGCTGCGCCAACAACTTCGGGTTGCACAACTTCACCGCGTACGACAGCTCCTGCAGGAAGAGGAATCTCGTAAGAACGAACGAGCGACGACCTGCCCCTTCCGTGGGAACTCAGTTCGACGCCGCGCACGCCAGTGCTTCCAATATCCAGCCCCACGATACCTGCAGTCACTTTGTGATTCCTCCCGTGCCTAGTTGCATTAAAAACGACTACTCAGTCCGAATAGGGATAGATACTGTTGTACGATTGTGGTGCTGAAAAAGACTCCAACCCACGCACCTGTGAGCATCCAAGGTCCAAACGGAATACCACTTGTGCGGTTCGCCTTTCGGGAAACAATCAAAGCCAGCGCAAAAAAGCCACCGAGCACGAAGGCTGAGAAGGCGCCTACCAGGAGAACGTCCCAACCGAGGTAACCAAGAAATAGCCCTAAAACGCCCGCGAATTTCACATCTCCCATGCCCATGCCCCCAGGATAGATAAGAGCTGTCCCGAAATAGAACAGGGCCAGAGCCGCCATCCCAAAAAGACCACGATAGATCGCGGCATGATCGCTGTGAATGAGTCCGGTCGCACCCAGGAGAAGAACTCCCACCAGATAGCTGGGAAATACTATTCGATTTGGAAGTGTATGAGTGTCAAGATCGATGAGCGCCAGCGCGATACTCACTGCGGCGAGATATAGGAATGCAGTCAACAATGAAATGGCGTTGCCATGAAATTTCCACGCGACGATCCCGAAGAAGAAACCTGTGCTCAATTCAACGATCGGGTAGCGCACGGAGATGGGGGCCTTGCAGGAACGGCATTTCCCGCGCAGCAGTAGCCACGAGAGCACGGGGATGTTGTCGTAACCTTTGATTCGAATCCCACATTCCGTGCACGCACTTGGAGGCGAAACAATTGAACGTTTGAGCGGGATTCGATAAACGACGACATTGAGGAATGAACCCACTAGCGCTCCGAATATTCCAATGAGGATTGTCATGTCAATTCGACACCAAATCTCGTATCGAAGTTCGATCACCTAGCACACCAGTACCTGTCGGAGCCAAATACTGTCCAGTACTCAAGTTTAGAGTCGGCAGCCCAATTTGGATGAAATTCAAAAGGAATGCCGCACTTGTTCCGATAGACGACGAATACATCTGACCCGTCCACACGTCTCCGCCATTGCTGATCGCGCATGGCGAATAGATCATGGAAGCGACGTGCGGACCGACTTGCACGTTATTGCCAATGCTTGCCGAACTTCCCGTTCCACATGTCGGCTGACGATCTGCGACGGTATCTGGGATTATTATCCAGAGGCGCCTGTCCGGAGCACTTGATGCTTGAATGTTGTTTGAACTGAAGTTGAAACCATTTGCAAGTATTACGGAATCACTGGTGAGGGTCATGTTGTATCCCGAGAAATTCGTCACCGGTCCACACACGCGAGTATCTAAGATCATTGGAGTGGCGGAGGCAGCAAGTGAGGCGAGAGCATTTGAGAGGGCAGTTGAAGTGCATGAGGACATCGTCAATATCGAATACGGGGTGCCGTTGGAGGCAACCCAATCATTCGGGCTATAGGCGTAATCAACCCATTGCGGGGCAAAGGGAACGGTGGGGGTGACTATTCCAGTCTTATTTTGAGTGATTGTGCCCTTAATGACTCCAGCCGATGCCGCTACCGTTCCGGCCGAAACCACCGATCCCCCGACAGAAGCGTTGTTGGAGAAAGTTGACGTTCCAGAAACGGGACCAGCAACTACGTTGCCACCAACTTTGCCCGCAATCGACACTGGGCCGCCAGCAAATATATTGCCATCAATGGTCCCTGGTGCCGCCAACGTGACGGAGGTGCCACTCTGCACACCGGCGGCGTTCACGTTTCCGGTAACTTCTCCCGATTGAATGCTAACGACTCCCGAGGTGGATAGGTCGCCATTAATCGTGCAACCAGAAGTCACCGACAGACCTCCACCACCAAGGACCACGTCTCCGGTGATCTGCGAACCAGAGGTGCACGTTGCGCTTCCTGAAAGGTAAACGACACTCGGGCGAGTGGTTCCACCCTGTGTGATGGTCATGTTGTTAATCGTCGAATCTTGTTGCAAATAGGAATAGGTCGCCGGACCCGACGGTGTGATCGTATTTGCCGGAGGTGAAGGCGCGTACGGATAGATCGCTTCGACCTTGCGACTATCACCAGTCGTATTGCCCGCCACGCCAGCCGTACTCGCCGTCCCAGTTGAAACAAGTTTAAGTCTTTGGGCGCTGACGGATGTTGGACAACCGATTACCCATGAATTATCTGTGGTCCCAGGAGAAGTCGCGAGATTGGAGTAAGAGACCACTACAGAAAAGATGGGTGCGGTGGAACTTGAGTAGGTAGACTGACAAACCAGAGTTGCAAGCTTCGAGGCGGCGTCGTCGATTCCTGCCTCCGCTGCCGCCTCCGCCTCGACACTTGCCCGAGTCGATGTTGTAATACCCACGGCGTGCAGAGAAGCCGTAGTAGTCGTCACGGCGATAACGATGGTGACTCCCATAACGCCAAGCACCCCAAGGATCGCGCTACCTCGTTCACCGCTGATGCGTGCGGAAGATTGACTTCGAATTTTTTTTAAAAACATGGTGCGCTCACTGAGTTCGACTGCGAGTTGTAAGTCACGGTGTTAATGAGCACATAGGGATGTGCACCGGCGGCGACGTCGAATTTGAGCTCAACACGACCTCCATTCGGAGCATTGAAAACTTTGCCCGTAGTGGGATCAGCTGGACTCACTCCAGTACCAAGAATCGTCCAGACCCCCTGCGGCCCTCCGACAGGCAATGTAATGGCTGTGGCAGGGGTGCTCTTCTTTGTATACACAGCCCCACCATTGGATGGCGTGTAATACCAAGCCTGGCACGATGGGGCAGTCGAATTCGGATCAGAACTGACGGTGCGAACTTGAAGCAATTGGGTGCCGCTCACAGGATCACTGCTGACGGTGATCGCCGATGCGTTCTTCACTCCGGCCTGTACCGAACGCACGATCTGCTGTGCAATGTTCGCCGCATCAGTAACGCTTCGCGCGACTTCCTGTGTTCTCAAACCCGCGATCATAATTCCGCCAGCAATAACCAGAACAATGAGAGTGAGCCCAGTAGAGATCATCAGTTCAACGAGCGTGAAGCCTCGTTGGTCTTTCACAAAGGTATAAATTTTCATCAAGTCGCCGATGCTACGTAGACGAGAGTGACGGCTTGGGCTACGGGTGTTGATTGCCCACTTCGAGATACGGATACCCTGGCGCGAACCACGCCTGGATAACTTGACGGGCATGATGTCGCGTCCCATTGAGGTAAAAGTGTTACACCGCGTGGGTCCATTATAGAAGCGAGTGTCACTTGCATGAATTGGACTACGTCATAACAACTAGGCGTTGTGGCGGTGGGAGATCGCACGGCTCTCACCCCCTCTATTTGCTGATTCACGATTTGGGTTGCAGTTGCGATTGTTGTGTTGGTGCCGGTGTTCTTAATCGAATTCACTAAAAGTGGAATGAAGGAAATTGAAAGTAAGGAAAGTAGAAAAAGCGAAACGATAACCTCAATTACACCGAAACCACTTTCCAGTGGCAGCCCTTGCTCGGAAATGGGATTTGCGCCAATGGCTTCCATCATTAACCTGCCTTAAATACCAGATACCAGTTTTGGGGAAATTGCTTACGGGGTGACACAAGTTGTGTCACCCCGTAACCTTTCAATGTTGAATCCGGCCTTACGGGAACGCCGGCGCCGTGCACGTGGCGGGCAGAGTAGCAGGAGCAACAACTTTTACGACACCAGCCGTATCTGTCACGTAGAAGACAGAATTGGTAACACCTTTGGCTGCGATGCAGAAAGAGCTACCAGTGACTGTGTAGGTAATCGTGCCAGTGTTGCTGCTCTTGGTATATCCGTCAGCGGCCGTCACTTTGGTGGAAATGTCGGCAGCTGTAGCCGGAAGAGCGCCGTTTGTTGTCTGAACAGAAATCACCGCGGTCTTCGAGTTGGTGAGGTCAGATTGGACCGCACTGTCTTTGGCGTTGTTCTGAACACCCGAGTAAACCGGGATAGCGATAGCGGCAAGAATGCCGATGATGACAATTACAACGAGAAGTTCGATAAGGGTGAAACCCCTTTCCTTCTCTTGCAGGGATGTGCGGCGAGACTTCATCACGCCCGCGATGCGAGAAATCATGAGATCATCCTTTTCGATTCATTAAAGCAGGGAACATCTGACTCAAGAAAATTAGCATTATGTTTTTTGTGCGACAAGGAAAAATTTGTCCCCTCTTTAGAGAAGACCGTTAGTGAATAAGTTTTGAGATGTTGAAGATCGGCAAGTACAACGCAACGACCATTCCTCCGATAACGGCGCCGAGGAAGGCAACCATCAGCGGCTCGATCATGGCAGTTAACTGCTCAGTAGCCGCTTCCACCTCTTGATCATAAAAATCGGCGATCTTATTCAACATGACTTCCAAAGACCCAGCGTCCTCACCCACTGCGATCATCTGTGTAACCATGGGAGGGAAGACTGGGTGATCCGAGAGCGGGCCCGAGAGGGAATGTCCCTGTCTGACCGAATCTGCGACTTCTTCCAGCGATCGCTGTATCACCCAGTTACCCGAGGTTTCGCCCACGATTTGGAGTGCGCGAAGAATGGGCACACCTGCACGAATCATGTCTGAGAAATTCCTAGCGAATCGAGCGACGGCTATCTTCTTCATGAGGATGCCGAATACGGGAAGTTTTAGCTTCAACGGATCGAGTCTCTTCCGAACCCGCTCGGTATTCTTATTTTTCGGCCACCAGATCGAAAAAGTAAAGAAAATCACTATCATTAAGGGGCCGATCCAGACCATGGCCTGGGACATATAGACGAGCATCATCGTTGGCAGGGGAAGTTTTCCACCCAAAGTTGTGAACATCTTCTGAAATACGGGAACGATAAAGACGAGCATTGCCGCCACTGAAATCAAAGACATCACAAGCACTATTACTGGATATGTCAGCGCGGATTTTATCTTGCCTTTAAGTTTGACTTCCTTTTCGAAATTGACTGCGATTGAGTCGAGGGCTCCCTCAAGGAATCCACCTGTCTCACCGGCACGAATCATGCTGATCATCAAAGGCGGAAAGACTGCCGGGTGCATTGCGAACGCATCTGAGGTGGAGACGCCAGTTTCTACCTCGTCTCGAACCTTGCCCAAAATCTTTGCTAGGGCAGCGTTTTCTGTCTGTTCGGCGAGGATGTTCAAGGATCGAAGGAGTGAGAGCCCTGCCCCGATCATGGTCGCCATCTGGCGGCTCATGACGGCCAATTCCTTCAACTTTATCCTCTTCTTGAACCCGGGAATCGCAATCTCTTTTTTCAAACCAGAATGCTCTGATGCCCTATCAATGGAAACGGGTGACAATCCCATCGAAACTAACCTAGACAGAACGACGCCTTCACTTTGCGCCTCCAAACGGCCCCTTATCAATTTTCCTGAAGGGTTGCGGCCGGTATAAGCAAAAGACTGAGCAGTTGCCATCATTGCGCCACTCTTGAAAAGGAGTCACCAAAATCGATGGGGCCGCCAGTTGCGCGGGAAGTCGCATGCTTTGAATCAAATCCCTGTAGTAATCGATCCAAGCCGTCCAAATCATGTGCCTTTTCCATGGCCGTTTCGTATGTAACCGTCCCGGCCTTAACTAGATCGGCTAAATGCTGGTCCATCGTATGCATACCTTGCGCACGTCCGGCTTGCATCATGGAAATGATCTGATAGGTCTTGCCTTCTCGAATGAGGTTGGAGATCGCGGAGGTTGTCACAAGTACTTCCGTTGCAACAACGCGACCTTTCCCATCAGCACGCCTCACAAGAGATTGGCAGATCACTCCTTGAAGAGTGGCAGCCAACTGCGCTCTGATTTGACCCTGCTGATGAGGTGGAAAAACGTCTATAACTCGGTCAATAGTCTGGGGTGCATCTTGGGTGTGCAAGGTGGCAAAAACTAAGTGACCTGTCTCGGCAGCAGTAAGAGCGACCGAGATCGTTTCCAGGTCGCGGAGCTCGCCAATGAGGATGACGTCTGGATCTTGGCGAAGAACATGCTTGAGTGCTGCGGCGAAACTATGCGTGTCCGATCCAACCTCCCGCTGGTTGACGATGGATTTCTTGTGGTGGTGCAGAAACTCAATTGGGTCCTCCACCGTAACTATGTGGTCGGCGCGAGTGCTGTTAACTAAATCAACAAGCGCCGCCAAGGTCGTCGACTTTCCGGAACCGGTGGGTCCAGTCACTAGCACCAGTCCGCGGGCGAGCTGAGCAAAATTCCCAACAGTCTCTGGAACGCCCAGCGCTTTCAATTGCTTGAGTTCGGTCGGAATGATTCGAAAGGCGCCACCCATAGAACCACGTTGTTGATACATGTTGACGCGGAATCTGGCGTTCGTGGAAATCGTATAAGCAAAATCCAATTCCAATTCCCTTTCGAAGATTTCCCTCTGTTCTTGCGAAAGAATGCTGAATAATGCAGTGACAATCTTCTCTTGAGACCACGGTGGAGAATTTCCTGCGGGTTGAAGACTCCCATTAACACGAAGCATGGGTGAAGCGTTGACAGTCATGTGTAAATCAGATGCGCCTTGAGCAACTACCTCTTCAAGTGCAGCGATCAGCTCGGGATCGGCCTGCCCGAGAATGTGCACTAGGCAACAACTCTCAAAATCTCTTCTACTGAAGTAAGTCCTAGCTGAACTTTCGCCCACCCGTCTTCGCGCAAAGTGATCATGCCCTGCTCGCGTGCAGTTCGTGCGATCACGGCACTGGACGAGCGAGCTACAGCCAGGCGCTCAATTTCCTCTGTCACAGTCATCACTTCATGAATGCCGATTCGACCGCGGTATCCGGTATTTGAACAACTTGTACAACCAACTGGTTGGTAAATCGTCGGCGGACGTAGCTGTGGCTCGAAAGCGAAATGCAAATCCATCAAATACTGAGGCTGGTGTACAACGGGCAGCTTGCAATGTTCACAGAGCCGACGGGCAAGGCGCTGAGCAACTACACAGTCAAGGGCAGAACCCACTAGGAATGGCTCAATATCCATCTCTGTGAGACGAGTAATGGCACTCGGCGCATCATTGGTGTGAAGGGTCGAGAGAACCAAGTGGCCCGTGAGCGATGCTTCAACTGCGATCTGAGCCGTCTCGTGATCGCGAATTTCACCGATGAGCACGACATCCGGGTCGTTTCGCAAAATGGAGCGGAGCGCACTTGCGAATGTCAATCCAGCTTTCGGATTTATCTGAACTTGATTAATGCCTTCCATCCGATACTCAACGGGGTCTTCAACCGTGATGACATTAATTTCAGGCTTTGCAACGGCGCTGAGCGTTGTATACAAGGTAGTTGATTTGCCTGAACCTGTAGGCCCGGTAACAAGAATCATTCCGTATGGTTTTTTGTAAGAAATTTCGTATGCCTTAAAATTGTGATCAAGCAACGCAAGATCTCGAACATCAAGACTTGAGTTCGGATTGTCAAGAATACGCATGACGATTTCCTCGCCCCAGACAGTGGGCAGAGTTGCAACGCGCAAATCAATTTTGCGACCATCATGTATCACAGACATACGACCATCCTGGGGCTTGCGCCGTTCGGCAATATCAATATCACTCATGATCTTCAAACGAGAGATCACGCCGTTCTGGATACTTTTGGGAGCGCTCTGCATTTCATGCAAAACGCCGTCGATGCGATATCGGACTCGAACATCGTGCTCGGCAGGTTCAATATGTATATCGGAGGCATGATCTTGAATAGCTTGGTTAATCAGCAAATTAACAAATCGGACGATAGGCGCGTCTCCCTCGGGAGATTCCGTGAGGCCGTGGTCATTTGAATCGACAGGAGCGTTAGATTCAACTATTGCGGACGTTAAGTCATGTAGTTCGTCGTCAGCACGCAGATACCGATCGATCGCGCTCAGTAGATCACTTCGCGTGACACCAACTGCTTCCACACGAATTCGTGCCGCGGCGCGCACATCATCTATAGCAATGACGTTTCCAGGATCGGCCATCGCCAAAACAAGGCGGCCCTTGTTGAATCTTAAAGGCAGAACTTCGTGCCGGCGACATATCGCTGCTGAGACCAATGAGATAGCGGTGCGATCAATCGGATAGTCAATCAATTCAACGAATGCAATCCCGGCCATCGCGGAGAGGGCCTTGGCATAATCCAACTCTGTAAGTGCGGCAGAGTCTTTAACAAGAACCAGAGTTGGCGCGGCTGGAACTTCCTCAACCGCTACTTTTTTGGGCAAAAGGACCTCAAAGGAGGGGGAAATCTCCGTTATGGACATCTCACATCACCCCCACCCTTTTTTGGGAAAGCAAAACGCCGAGGAAGTTCTTTTCATGTTGCTTAGTATGTTCACGCTCACCTACCACCGACAGAGGTCTTTCGGGGGACACTGGGGTACGTGGCGACAATAATTAAATTTTTCGGTGGATAGCCCTGTGAAGTTGCTTATGTTACTCGCCAGTAGCATCCTTGGGCTCTCAATACACGTACTCGGGGGGATTCCTGATGGGCCACTACATCGCCAATTTGCGCGATATCGAATTCTGTCTTTTTGACCTACTTGGGCAGGGTGAAATTCTCGGAAAATCCATTTACAAGGATCTTGATCGCGAAACCGCGATGGGGATGCTTGAAGAGATCAAGCGCCTGTCAGAGAATGATTTGGCTGCATCTTTCGTTGACGGAGATCGCCTAGGAGTCGATTTCAATCCCGCAACCGGAGACGCAAAGTTACCTGAGTCCTTTAAGAAGTCGTACAAAGCGTATTTAGATGGTGAGTGGTGGCGTATCGATACTCCACCTGAGCTCGGCGGGACAAGAATTCCCTCTTCACTACGTTGGGCCATTGCTGAAATGGTTCTCGGTTCCAATCCGTCCATTCATATCTATGCATCGACTTACGGATTCGCTCATGTCGCTTACCTCCTTGGTACGGATGAACAGAAAAAGATTGCAAAACAGATGGTTGATCACCATTGGGGAGCAAGCATGATGCTCACCGAACCAGACGCAGGCAGCGACGTCGGAGCTGGCCGCGCGAAGGCAGTTCAGCAGGCAGATGGCACATGGCATATCACCGGCACAAAGCGATTTATTACATCAGGAGATAGCGACCTGAGTGAGAACATTGTGCACTTCGTTCTGGCGCGACGAGAAGGCGGTGGAGGCGGAACGAAGGGATTGAGTCTGTTCCTCATTCCAAAATTCATGTTCGATTTGGATACAGGCGCCATCGGAAAACGCAACGGTGTCTACGCCACCAAGGTGGAACACAAAATGGGCCTCAACGTTTCGTCAACGTGCGAGATGAATCTCGGAGAGAAAGAGCCGGCAGTTGGCTACTTACTTGGAGATGTCCATGAAGGCATCGCACAAATGTTCAAGATCATCGAATTTGCCCGGATGATGGTCGGCACAAAGGCAATCGCAACTCTTTCGGCTGGCTACCAACAAGCACTCGCCTACGCCAAAACACGCGTTCAAGGCGGCGATATGAAAGTAATGAATGACAAGGCCAGTCCCCGCGTCACGATCATCAATCACCCAGACGTTCGTCGCTCTCTTATGGTGCAAAAGGCCTATTCCGAGGGTATGCGAGCGCTAGTTCTGTATGCCGCATCACTTCAGGACGAAGTTGCTATGGCACGCGCCGATCGTGTTGATGCACAACTGCAACAAGACTTGGACGCTCGAGCTGATCTGCTTCTTCCAGTAGTCAAAGGATATGGCAGCGAAAAATCATGGACGCTTCTTGGTACTGAATCGCTCCAGACTTTCGGCGGTTCGGGCTTTACTCAAGATTGGCCGATAGAGCAGTACGTGCGTGATGCCAAAATCGACACGCTGTACGAAGGAACGACTGCGATTCAAGGTTTAGATTTCTTCTTCCGCAAGATCATCAAGGATCGTGGTCGTGCGATTGGTCTTCTCAGTAAAGAAATCGCTGCTTTCGCAAATTCAGGGGGTACCCACGTAAAAGAGAAGCTTGCCCTACAGAAGACTCTTGAAGATCTCAATGCAATCATCAGCGTCCTAGTCGGCCACACAATGGCTTCACAATCCGATCCCGAAGATATTTACAAAGTCGGACTCAATGCCACCAGATGTCTCATGGCTGTGGGCGAGACCATCACTGCCTGGTTATTACTGCGAGAAGCAGACATTGCGTTAAGCAAATTGCCGACGGCTGGCAAGGATGCCGACTTCTATACCGGGAAAATTGCAACAGCTAAATTCTTCGTCCGGAATTATCTGCCACATATCTCGGCAGATCGTGCCGTCGTGGAATCCACTGATAACTCGATCATGGAGATTCCCGAGTCAGCTTTTTAAAGTACTCTATGTGAGTGCTCAAATCACTTCGCGCCGAGGCCTTTTTGGTCTTTGGAGCAGTGGCTTTTGCCTTCAACGGAGTCATTTCAAAATTGGTGCTTGAAGGTGGATTATCGCCCTGGCGATTAACTCAGGTTAGATGCACTGGCGCATTCTTAATCCTTCTTCTATTCGTTCTCATACGAAACCGAGATTCATTGAGAACGACTCGTGATGAATTGCCTTGGCTGGCTGCATATGGAGTAATTGGATTCGCAGCGGTTCAGGTGGGATATTTCATAGCCATTGCACGTATGCCGATCAGTATTGCTCTCATTATCGAATTCACTGCGCCAATTTGGATCGTTCTCTATATCCGCTTCATTAGGAAACTTCACGTCCCATCCATGATGTGGCTCTCTCTTGGCCTTGGATTCTCTGGCTTACTACTCGTGGGGCAGGTCTGGCGTGGGCTCACACTCAACGGAGTTGGCCTCATTGCCGCCTTTATCGACGCCTTCGCCTTCGCTGCTTATTTTCTCCTCGGAGAGAAGTTGGTCGCAGAAAGATCTACGGGCACTTTGACGGTCTGGGGCCTTGGATTCGCTTCCTTGGTCTGGGCCATCTTCACCCCGTTGTGGAGTTTTCCTACAGAGATATTTACCCAACAGATCAACCTACTTGGGACCTTTAAGAACTACACCCTTCCTGGCTGGATACTCATTCTCTGGATTGTTCTGATGGGCACGATCTTGCCCTATGTCCTTGTCCTGAGCGGCCTAAAACTTCTCTCTGCATCGACAAGCAGTGTTATCGGAATGCTGGAGCCGGTTGTAGCCGGGGGTTTCGCATGGTGGTGGCTCAGCGAAATTTTGACGCCAATTCAGTTGGTCGGAGGCGCAGTTGTCATTGCGGGCATCATCCTTGCCGATCGTGTACGCAGGCAGGCGCACTAGCTAAAAACTTTAGCTAGTTGTTCTCACCACGTTGTTGCGTGTAATCAGTGGGGGCAGAGCTCTGCGGCATATCGACGAAGCGGGCAAAATGAAGTTGTGCTGAAACCGTAATCGTGCGGGTTGGACCGTTACGGTGTTTGGCAATAATGAGGTCCGCCTCACCTGATCGGTTCTGGCTGTCATAGAGATCATCACGGTGTAACAAAATAACAACGTCGGCATCTTGTTCGATCGAACCGGATTCACGAAGGTCAGAGAGCATCGGCTTCTTATCGGAGCGCTGTTCTGGAGATCGGTTCAGCTGTGAAATCGCGATAACAGGAACATCGAGCTCCTTAGCTAAGAGTTTCAATTGGCGAGAGAATTCAGAGACTTCTTGTTGGCGACTCTCAACGCGTTTTCCACTAGTCATCAACTGCAAATAATCAATAACTATCAGCTTTAAATCGTGCCTCTGCTTGAGGCGCCTAGCCTTTGCCCTGATCTCCATGAGGGAGAGATTGGGCGAGTCATCGATAAAGAGTGGCGCTGCGGAAATCTCGCCCATTCGGCGGGCCAGGCGCGACCACTCTTCATCGCTGAGGTTTCCAGAGCGAATATTGTTAAGACCAACACGAGCCTCAGCCGACAACATACGCATCGTTATTTCAGATCGGCTCATTTCAAGGGAAAAAATCACGGAAGTATTTCCACCGTGAATCGAGGCATAGCGCGCGATATCCAAGCCCAGAGTCGATTTACCCACTGCAGGCCGCGCCGCGAGAACAATCATATTTCCAGGATGGAGGCCATTAGTGAGGGTGTCGAGATCTTTAAATCCCGTCTTAACGCCTTCTGCTCCAACGCCCTTTGAGATCGCTTCGATCTCATCCAGTGCTTGTGGAAGAAGGGTGCTCAGTTGTACGTAGTCTTCATTCGCGCGACGCTCGGTTACGGAGTAGACCTCCGCCTGTGCCTGATCTACGGAATCGTCGACATCGCCCTCAGCGCTATATCCAAGTTGAACAATCTTCGTTCCGGCCTCCACGAGACGACGCATAATCGCGCGTTCTCGTACGATCTTGGCGTAATAGCCGGCGTTGGCCGCCGTCGGAACCGATGAAATGAGAGTATGTAAGTACGGCGCACCACCGGCACGGGCAATTTCGCCCCTCTTTGTCAGTTCAGCAGAGACTGTGACCGCATCAGCTGGTTCGCCGCGGCCGTATAAATCCAAGATCGTGTCGTAAATAGTTTCGTGGGCTGGTCTATAGAAATCGCGCTCACGCAGAATTTCAATAACATCGGCAATTGCATCTTTGCTTAGCAACATTCCACCGAGAACACTCTGTTCGGCAATGAGGTCTTGTGGCGGCGTACGTTCAAACTCGGGTTCTGATCGAGGTCGTTGGGGAAGTTCTGTAATGCTCACATCCACCACCTTCACAGCCACCACCGACATTCACCATTGATATGGCGCGTGTGTGAACGGTAGGCAGTAGCCAGCAAAGACGCCAGAAATGGCCTCCAAGGCTTGTGGATAAAGAGGGAATAACTCACATATTCCTGTGTAACGCCCTGTTGATGAATTGTGGATAACCCTCCAGAATTCCCGTCCACTTCCCTAAAGGGGCAGGTCAGGGTCAATTCGTTCCTCCACAGCTTGTGAAGAAAAGTTTATTTCTACATCTCATATTTTGATATCTAGGAACGAATTCTCGAACTCGTAGGATCAAAAAGTGGTTCGGCAGCAACGACTCCGCTTCTCCAATCGCCAAAAAATTCGACTTCTACCTTCGTTCCAGTTCCACTGTATTCAACAGGTAGGTAGGCATAAGCAATCGCTTTGTTGATCGTGTAGCCCTGGCCACCGCTTTTAACTCTCCCAATGATTTCATCTCCCATTCGAATCGGTTCGTTGCCTAGTGGCACTTGTCTAATATCATCGAAAAGAATCGGGACGAGCTTCCTGCGAATATTTTCCTTAGCTTTGAGCAACGCACCCTTTCCGATAAAAGACTCTTTCTTCAGTGATACAGCAAATTCAAGACCGGCTTCAAACGGATCTGTCTCGGTGGAGATCTCTACCCCCCAAGCTCTGTAACCCTTTTCAAGACGGAGGGATTCAATCGCCCGATAGCCACACGCCTTCATCCCAAATTTCACACCCGCGTCAATCAAAGTCCGCCATACGGCCTCACTACTTGCAACCTGAACATAGAGTTCCCATCCAAGTTCGCCAACGTAAGTGATTCGGGTCGCTCGCACCGTCGCACCGGCGATGACGACTTCACGCGAATGCATAAATGGAAAATTCGTATGACTCAAGTCGTACGACGTGACGGACTGCAAAATTTCGCGGGCGCGAGGTCCCCAGATACCAAAGCATGACAGGGACGAAGTGATGTCTGAAATACTCACATCGAAATCGTGCTCTCGCCGAATCTTCTCCAACCAACCCATATCGTGAACAAGAAATGCGGTACCCGTGACGATCATAAATTGGTCTTCGGATACTTGAGTGACGGTGTAATCAGACTCGATTCCACCTCGGGAATTCAACGCTTGGGTGTAGACGGTGCGTCCTACCCCTTTAACCACGTCATTGGCACACGCAAAATTAAGGAAAGACGCTGCTTTTTCGCCTCTTACGCTGATCTTCGCAAAACTGGATTCGTCAAAAAGTCCTGCACTCTCCCGCGTTGCAAGATGCTCGGCCCTTACGGCGCTTGACCAATGCTTATTGGCCCAGTCGTAAGGCGCAAACTCATCATCGCTGACGTTATCTGCGTAGTAATTCACGCGCTCCCAACTTGCCTTTTCTCCAAAGACCGCGCTGTGCGCCTTATGCCATTCATACACGGGCGACTTCTTCAACGGGCGAGCGCTCTTGCGTTCCTCGCCCGGATAATGAATGTCGTAATACTCTTCATAGTTCTCTGTGACACGTTCGAGAGTGAACTTCGGAGACTTGTACGCCTCCCCGAAACGACGAATGTCCATGTGCCAGAGATCCATGGTGGGCTCGCCAGCGACAATCCATTGCGCAACAACTTTCCCGATACCGCCCGCGCCTGCAATTCCATGTGCGCAGAATCCTGCCGCTACATAGAAGCCACCGACCGAAGTCTCACCTAAACAAAATTCATTGTCCGGGGTGAAGCCTTCGGGGCCATTAATGAAATTCTTGACACCCACTTCTCCCATTTTTGGCACCCGTCGCTGGGAATTCTCTGCAATTTCCTCAAACCGATCCCACTCCTCGGGCAACAATCGCGCGTTGAAATCAGCAGGAATATCATCTAGATGCTCGTAGTCTGCAGTCCATGCCCTGGAATTGCGTTCATAACCGCCCATGAGCAGACCGCTCACTTCCTGGCGGAAATAAATCAGTAGATCTGGATCCCGCAAAGACGGGAGATATGGGGCCCCTGCTGGAAGGAAATTTTCCGTTATCAGATACTGATGACTCATCGGAACAATGGGAATTCGAACATCGACCATTCGCCCGAGTTCGGCGGCGAACATTCCGCCACAATTAACTACGATCTCGCACTCGATCCTCCCTTTATCTGTTTGGACGTGCGTAACGCGTCCTTGCTCGGTTGTTATGCCAAGAACCCGAGTGTGGGTGAAGATACGCACCCCGCCTCGCCTAGCGCCGGAGGCAAGAGCCTGGACGAGTTGCGAGGGGTCTACCTGACCATCCGAGGCCATGTAACAGGCTCCTACCACCCCATCCAGATCCATAAGGGGGAAGAGATCTTGGGCTTCCTTAGGCGATATCTCCTTCAAATCCAATCCAAAAGTTCTAGCCCAACCGATCTGACGCCGGATTTCCTCCATACGTTCAGGCGTTGAGGCAAGTTTGATGCTCCCGCACTCTTTCCAACCAGGAGGAGTATCTGTTGCTTCCAGTTTTCGGTAGAGATCCACAGAGTGCATGTTCATCTTCGTCAAAGTCGGATCTGCTCGCAACTGCCCCACGAGGCCGGCCGAATGGAATGTTGATCCACTCGTGAGATCACTTCGATCTAGCAATATGACGTCTCTCTCACCAAGTTCGGCCAGGTGATAGGCAACCGAGGTGCCGCCGACTCCGCCACCGATAATGACGATCTTTGCTCTTTCCGGAATTGCTGACGTAGACATGGGTGCAAATGTATCCTGACAGCGTGATCGACTCCACTACTTCATTAGAAACGGTTTATGGGTCGCTCCTCGATCAGGTTCCCTGCTTAAGCGATCGACTATCCGTGACCGAACTTTCCGGCGGCCTGACAAATAGAAACCTACTTGTTCAAAATAGTGCGAAGAAATATGTCGCTCGCATATCCAGTAATAGCTCCTCGTTGCTCTCCATTGATCGTGAATCTGAATATCAAAACTCCTTATTGGCTGCTGAAATGGGAATCGCTCCAGAGGTACATTGCTATCTCCCTGGACAAGGAGTGCTGGTGATCGAGTTTCTCAACGGTCACACGTTTTCCGCTAAGGATGTTTTAGAAAATTTGCCACGAATCGCCCAGAGTTGCCGAGTTCTCCACTCAGCTAAACCCTTCGTCAGGGATTTCAACATGTTCGACATCCAGAAGTCATATCTAAATATTGTGCAAGAGCGTGGGTTTCGGTTACCAGAAAACTACTTGGCCTACACCACGCAGATCAGGCAGATGTTTGAGGCAATGAAAATTCTGGATGAGGGCACAGTGCCCTGCAACAACGACCTCCTGCCTGGCAACTTCATCGACGACGGAGAGAAAATCTGGATCATTGACTATGAATACTCCGGAAACAATGATGCCTGCTTCGAATTGGGCAATATCTGGGCAGAATCCTTCTTGGATCTGGGGGCACTAGAGGAGTTAGTCGATGCCTACTATGGGAGCCACCGCCCAGAAAAAGTCGCCAGGGCTTGGCTCCAGGCGTTGTTGGGCAAATACGGGTGGACCCTCTGGGCTTCAATTCAAAGCTCGGTCTCGGATTTGGATTTCGATTTTTGGGCTTGGGGTATGGAGAAATACGAGCTGGCTCAAGCTGAATTTACGAGTAAGTATTTTTCACAGATGCTAACCCAAGTCACGGGAAAATAAAACGGGCCCACTGTAATCAGCGGACCCGTTCTAAATCTGTCTTCTTAGGCTGCAGCGACCACCAAGATAGAAACGTTGGCTACCACCTGGTGAGCAAGTGAAACCCTTACCGCATGGGTACCGGTCTTCTTGATATGCCCAGCCAATTTGAGGTTATGCCGGTCGATATCCAATCCAGTCGCGGCCTTAATGGCGGCGGCTACATCTTTATCGGTAACAGAACCAAAGAGCCGACCAGAAGTTCCAACTTTGACCGAAACGGTCACCGTTGCAGCTTCCAATGTCGCTTTAATCTCTTTTGCGTGATCTAGGTCGCGAACTTCGCGCGAAGCACGTGCTCGGCGAATGCCTTCAATCTGCTTTTCTCCACCAAGGGACCAGGCAATCGCATTGCCGCGTGGAAGAAGGAAATTGCGAGCAAAACCATCTTTAACGGTTACGACGTCGCCAGCTTGACCCAGATTTGCAACTTCACGAGTGAGGATAAGTTTCATTTGTCTCAGATCCCCTTATCGCGCAGTCGACGTGTAAGGCAGGAGAGCAACTTCGCGGCTGTTCTTTACAGCAGTTGCAATCGAGCGTTGGTGTTGGGTGCATGCTCCTGTGACACGGCGAGCGCGGATCTTGCCACGGTCGGAAATGTACTTACGCAGGGTCGCAATATCCTTGTAATCGATATAGCTAACCTTGTCACGACAGAAGTTGCATGGCTTCTTTTTGAACTTCTTATTGAGCGCAGCAGCCTTAGCAGACTTGTTTTTCGGCTCCTTGAGCGCTCTGTTGTTACGTGCTCCCATTGTGGTGCTCCTTTAAGGGTGCCCTGCTAACGCAGGAATGGATGGATAGTTGGTGGATTTAGAAAGGTGGCTCGTCGTTGGTGGTGGTTGCCCATCCGCCGCCGGCGGGTGAAGTCGATGCAGCAGCCCATGGATCGTCATTGAATGTTTCAGATGCTGGAGCAGAAAACCCACTGCTTGCTCCTGCTTGGCGAGTGGTTTTTGTAACCTTCGCTGTTGCATTTCGCAATGATGGTCCGACCTCATCAACTTCTACTTCAAAGACTGTGCGCTTTTCGCCTTCTTTAGTTTCATACGAACGTTGCTTCAGTCGACCAGAAAGAATGACTCGCATTCCCTTGGTCAGTGACTCAGCAACATTCTCTGCTGCTTGACGCCAAATTTGGCACTGGAGGAAGAGGCTGTCTCCGTCTTTCCACTCGTTCGTATTCTTGTCCAAATAACGAGGTGTGGAGGCAACACGGAATTTCGCAACCGCAGCACCTGATGGGGTGAAGCGGAGTTCTGGATCATCGACAAGATTGCCGATCAAGGTGATGTTCGTATCTCCTGCAGCCATTTTTTTCTCTTCTCTTAAGTGTTTTGCGGACGCTGAAAATTATTCGCTAAATAATCAAGGGATTATTCGGGACGTATAACTTTTGTGCGCAGAACCGCTTCGTTCAAATTAAGTTGACGATCCAACTCCTTGATCGCAGCTGGTTCGCAATGCATATCAACCACGGCATAGATTCCTTCAGACTTCTTCGAAATCTCAAAAGACATGCGGCGTTTTCCCCAAACGTCGAGCTTGTCGACACGGCCACCACTTTCTTTGATGATCTTGAGATATGTCTCAAGGCTTGGTGTGACCGTGCGTTCTTCTAGTTCTGGATCAAGAATGACCATTAATTCATAGTGACGCATGCGTTAACCCGACCTCCTCTGGACTAAAGCGGCCACGGTATCTCCGTGACAGGAGGGTTACTTCCCACGCCTGGTGGCGGGGGAGGCTAAGGCTAACTTGCCGCGGCACCGAATAGAAAATCAGCCTGATGGTCCCGTGGAATCTGAGCCTGTGGGGATGGGGATTTGAGCAAATACCTGACAAAAACGGTGATGAGGTAGATCGAGGTGGCAATACGTCCCAGACTGGCAAGGGCATAACCGACCTCGGGCAGACCGAAATGGGAGCCGGAGACCAAGGCCAAATGTTGCCAGATCGCCACGTGGTAGATCATCTCACCGACCTGCCAGAGCCAGAAGGCGAAGAGTTGACCCCGGTCCTTGAGGGCAATGACCGCCAATGGGACCAGCCAGAGAATATATTGCGGAGAATAGACCTTTCCTATACACAAGGTCGCCGCCATGAGAATGAAGCTCACATCGGCAAGTGCTGGAGCGTGCTCAAGCTCTAAAAGAAAAACCATCGCCGCAACAAGTACGAGAAGAAGGGTCAAGATCGTCAGATAGTTCAAAAACCGAATGTGCAATCCTAATAAAGAGAGGGAATACCAGAGAGAGCCCCAATCGGACCCGCGATCAAGATTCAATTTATAGAAATGCCACCATCCTTGAGGTGTCGTTAACATCACCGGCACATTAATCGCGATCCACACCGCAACTGTCGTTGCCAGGTACTTTACGATCGCTTTTATGTCCTCTCTCCTCCAAAGTATGAAGACAATGGGCAGGAGGAGGAAAACAGGGAAGAATTTCGTAGCAATCGACACGGCAAGGAGAATTGAACTTAGGTTTAGCCTTCTTCGGTCGAAATAGTAGATAGCTAATAGCATCGTTGCGATGCCCCAAAGATCCCAATTAATGTAGAGCGCAACTATTGCGCCCGGAGAAAGTGCAGAAAGGTATGCGTACTCAGGTCGGATCTTCCAAACAATCAAAACGGAGAAAACAAATAGGAGTGCAATGAGCATTGCATTGAAATCGAAGTAACCTCTAAGCGAGTGCGCTCCACCCGGCGCAGCCCACGAGGTGGCCCACATGACTGCACCCATTACGACGGGGTACTCAACGGCATTGGTTCCGCCTTTATAGGCCCACTGATGAGAGTCGAGGGATCGAGCACTGAAGAGAATCGGAATATCCGAATAGCAGGCATGCACATAGGAATCCGGTGCGGCCCAATTTGTATTACGGCAGTGATCGAATTTCGCAAATGATAGAAGGCTGGCAAATACTGCCAGAAGAATTAAGGTTTTCGCGCCTGAGCTTGATCGAATCATCGTCAACATGAACTGGACTCAAGGAGTCGCAATCGGAGTCGGCGTATCGGTGGTCAAAGGAGTCGGTGTAGCCGTCACTGGAACTGGAGTCGGAGTTGGTGTAATAAGAGAGGGAGACATAGGGATTGCCCCCATGCCGCCTATGTGAACAGGTCTCGGAAAATACATTGTAGGTTGGCCAAGAAGAGCGCCTTTCATAAAAGCCGTCCACACTTTGGCAGGGAACGTTCCGCCCGTAACGGAGTTCAACCCACCAATTCCATTGAGGGATTGCGATGCGTTCTCTCTAAAGAAAGCAACAGAGGCAGCGAGTTGGGGTGTGTACCCACTAAACCAGGCGGAGGCATTCTGCTCACTCGTGCCAGTCTTGCCCGCGGCGGGGCGACCCAATCCCGCAGTTCCGTAGGCAGCGGTACCGCTCCTGACGACTTGAGTCAGCGCATACGTTAAATCCGCCATGACATCTTTTGCGAAAACTTCTTGGCCTTGCGGTTTGGCTTGGTACAACACCCCTTTGTTGGAGCCCAGCACTTGGTTAACTAGGAATGGTTTGGCATAAACGCCCTGAGCTGCGAATGTGGCAAATGCTGCCGCGACATCGATGACGTGTGGACTCGCAACTCCCAAAACGACCGAAGGTGTTGGCACCATTGCAACGCTGAGTGGAATTCCTGCGCGACGGGCAGCGTCAACGACCGCATTTGGGCCAATTTTTATTCCTAGGGGAACGTAGACCGTATTAACCGACTGGGCCGTGGCGTTTAGAAGTGACACCTTTGGGAATTGCTCATTGCCGTAGTTGGACACTGCATACGGTTTTCCAGCATCATCGAATATCTGAGGAGATCTGCCATTCCACATTGAAGTCAGCGGTATTCCTTGTTCGAGGGCCGCCGCCAGCGCAAATGGCTTGAAAGTAGAACCAGCAAGAGCAATTGATTGTGTGGCATCACTGAGCTGCCTCACGACATAATCTTTTCCGCCGTACAACGCGATGATCTCTCCAGTGCCGGGACGAATGGCAACTAAACCAACGTGCAAATTTCTTGGAACTCTCTTTGGAGTTTGCTTATTCACTGCATCCACAGCGGACTGCTGCGCTTTTTGATCAAGAGTGGTTTTTATTACAAGACCACCGACCAACAATTGTTCATCAGAGAAACCCAACGCATTTAATTCCTTCTGCGCAAGTGCTATCACGTAACCCTTCGGGCCAGATAGAGATCCTGATGTTACCCGTGGACTAATAGTGGGGAAAGTTGCCTTGGCGGCCTGCTCCTTGGTAATCCACTTTGCCCCGACCATCCCATTAATGACATAAGTGAATCGAGCGTGCAAGCGTGCCGCATTTGCCGCCGAGTACGATGGATCGTAGTAACCAGGGGAACGCAAGATGCTTGCAATAACCGCCGCCTGGGCAAGAGTTAATTGGCCAATATCGCGATTGAAATACTGTTGTGCGGCAGTCTCCACGCCATAGGAACCACGACCAAAATAAATCGTATTGAGATAGTTCTCCAGAATTCGATCTTTTGAGAGTTGTTGCTCCAGTTTGATTGCAATGACAAGTTCTTTGATCTTCCGTTGAATCTTTCGATCGGGCGTGAGAAAAGCCGTCTTCGCATATTGCTGGGTGATCGTGGAACCTCCCTGCAATGCACCTCCACGCAAATTGTTTAGCACCGCGCGTGCAATCCCAGTGACGCTGAATGCATGCTCGGAGTAGAAATTTCTATCTTCGGCGGCTAATACTGCCCGCCGAACATTGAGCGGAATATTGGCCAACGGAACGTTTATACGGTTTTGAGCACCGATCCGCCCGATCTCTACTCCGTTTGAGTATTGAATGATGGTGGATTGGCTATCTACATAGGCCTTGGGATTGGGAACGCCCACGGTGAAATATGCGTAGATAAAGAGGCCGCCTACAGCCACAAAACTAAGACCGGCGATGAAAACTGCCGATCTCAGGAGAATTTTGCGTGTCACGCGTGAAGGTTACCGCTTAACCCAATCTTCATCTTCCAAAGTCCGCTGCCGTCTCGGCGCCTTTCTGGCCCTCCCGTCGCCCAGCACAAAGGAGGCGCACAGGTGATTCCAAGAGCATTCTCTGCACACCTCGACTACGTAAACCCTAAACTCACCAAATTCTTTCTCCATTTCTTTGAGCTCGGTAGTGGATTTGATCCGCCCAGAATATTGCCCAAGTTGGTCCCCAAAGGTGTACTGAAGTTCAACAAGTGATTTCTTCTTGCATACGGGGCAGGCCCGATTCGCCGGAGACCCATGAAATTTAGCCGCCTTCAACAAATATGGGTCGGCATCGCAGGCATCGGCCTTCCCACGATAGAGCGCCATCAACGTTGCTCGCTTATCCAACGTGTAGTCGACATAAGCTCTCTGAGAATTCATAGCGGTAAGAGTAACGAGACTAATCAAGTTAAAGAAACTATTCTTCCAAGATGCAACCTTTGAGTTTTCTGGGACTTATCCGCCACCCCAGGCTCTCAAGACTCTTTGCTTTGCGTTGGACCGGGCAAGCCATTGACGGAATCTTCCAAAGTGCGCTGGCCTCTTTCGTGCTCTTCTCCCCGGAACGCCAGGCAAGCGCGCTGGGGGCGGCACTTGCCTTTGCGGTCGTACTTCTACCGTACTCACTGATCGGGCCCTTTGTAGGGACAGTTCTTGACCGCATATCTAGACAGCGCGCAATCTTTGCTTCAAACCTTCTTCGGGCAATCGATCTACTAATCATCGCCTTTCTCGTCTTCCAAGGTAGAACTGGCTTTGAACTTACTGTCGCAGTTCTAGTGGCATTCGGAATCAACAGGTTAATACTTACAGGGCTATCCGCAGGTTTGCCATTGGTGATTGAATCGAAATCCCTCATCGCCGCAAATGCTTTAGCGGTCACTGGTGGAACTTTATGGGTTGTTTTGGGTGGCGGAACAGGTCTTGGCATTCGAAAGATACTTGGATCGATGCACAACGCAAACCATTCAGATGCTTTATTGATGTTGATCGCTTCAATCGGATATTTGGCAGCCTCTGTTTTAGCACTTCGCCTTAAGCGAACGGAAATCGGTCCACTCGAACATGAAAAGGTTAAAGCGAGTTTTATTGAAGGTCTGATTGAAATGCGCCAAGGTTTCACTTATCTATTTCAACACGCTGATGCAGCCAGAGGAATTCTTGCCACTGCAATCCAACGCGGGGGACTAACAGCACTTGTCTTGGTTGCGCTACTACTCGAGCGAAACTCTTTCCATCTTTCTTCCAAGCCGGAAACCGGATTAGCTGGTTTAACTGTCGTACTGTTGATCGTCGGCGTGGGCATTATCTTCGGTGCGTTGATCGCTCCACCTGGAGTTGCTCGCTTTGGAAGACATTCGTGGATCCGCTACATGATGGTCGGAAGTGCCATCTCTCCGCTTGTCCTCGCCATCTCTGCTTCGCCTATCTCACTTTATTGCGCCGCATTTCTTACGAGCTTCTTTGGTCAAAGTCTCAAAGTCAC
>JANMBV010000129.1:0-1521 GCA_031360585.1 Actinomycetes bacterium
GGCCGCTAAGTTAGCGGCCCGCAAACAAGAACCAGCATGGCCCTAGAAAATAAAGTGACCATGTCGCTTTTCCGATTCTTAGATAAATGGCTAAGTACACGCTTCATAAAAATATCAGCTCCAAACCGTTTCCATCAGAACTTTGTTTTCAAGAGACTGAAGTTTCATAGGCAGAGGGGCAGTGTCACATTGTTTGCAAAGGAAAACAATGTGACACTGAACCCTTAATGTTGGCGGTGAAAGGCAGCAGACTGATCTCTAACCAAATCTATTGACGCGTTAGAGACTCGTATCCGACATGACCGCATGCGCAATGCCAGCGTAGTCTGGGAAGAAGTGGTCCTCCGTAAACCCTAATCCTTTCATCAAAGCGATCAACTCTTGGATTACTGGCCACTCCAAGACATAGGTGCTCGCCGAAACCTTGGTCGGCCGATGGCTCGGGTGGGGATGGTAAGTGAAAACACCGCGCTGGCGATCGATTCTTCGGTCTATCGGATACGGCTTGACGAAAGCAGAACGGTCGAAATCGGAGAGTTTCGAATCCCCAGGAATCCCAACGTGAAGAAGTCGCTCATCGGTGATGTGGTACACGAACACCTTCAGCGACTTCTCGAACTCTGAGTCCGCATAGACATCCCGAATTGCGAAGAACACGGCCGCGAAGATGTTCTGCGACCAATCTAGAAGCGGGGTGGGGACGCCGAAGTGCTGTGCGATTGACATTCGATCTGAAACGCCCGATGGAAACGCCGGATTTTGAACCTCGGCGCGCTCGCAGAAACTACTGAACTTGCTTGTCGACTTGATCCATCGATATGAACGTTTCACCCCAGTGACTTCCATTTCCTGTTCATTCATCCCTCGAAAGCTCTTTGGAATTAGTGGCCAGTCACGTAGCTGGCCCCGAAAGATCCCGGCAGTTGAGTTTGACGAAGAATGAATACTAAGTATGTCGGTGACTTGAGTCTCGTCACCAGGACGGTAGTACCTTTTTTGTAAGTTGAGAGAAAGCAGCTTCTCGATGTCTGCGATAACTTGTGGTTCTGCGAGCTCAAAATATGGATTCATGGACACTCGGTGCCTTAGGGGCCGTCAATTCTCACTGCGAAACTATTCATACTGATTCGCTATTTTGACGCAAGCAGTTGGTCGGATTTTCACTTCGCCCCATCCGAATCACGTTCCTATTGAGAAATCCGGGAAATGCGCCCACTTCGATTCATCGCGACGAAGACATCAGCGACTTCGCCTAAGTCGCTTTCACCAAAATCTTGACACCAAGCTCCTTGCGCACTGCGCCAAAAATTGCAGCGAGGTTATCCATGCTCGGGTTGCCGGTTTCCGACAGCATCCGATGCAGGCTTTTGCTAGGCTTTGCCGTGGCGACTGCGAGTGCCTCAAACCCAACGGTTGCGTTCACGAGGTCGCGCAGGATCAGGCGTGCAGTGTCTGGCTCTCCATTGAGGAACATCGTGGCGGCTTCATCCAGTAGCGCCTTGCCGAACGCGGGATCGCGTT
>JANMBV010000130.1:0-26330 GCA_031360585.1 Actinomycetes bacterium
CGCGGGGTCCAAGCGGGGGACGGTGGCATCACGTTCATCAGGCCCGCCAAGACCGATCTTTGTGCCGCCGAAAGTGAATGACACATCGGCTACGGCCCGCCCATATTCCACGGCCGACTCATCCGAACCGATCACCCTCAATATGACGCCACCTACTTCCGGTGTAATCACATCACCCGCCGACGCAACCAACAGCGCGTGTGATCGAATTTCCAAGCCATGCGCAGCTGCGAGCCCAGCCAACTCCGGATGCATTTCGTATACCCACTCGATTGACATATCAACATTATGTTGAACGCATGCCTCTTCGAGCGCAACTAGGTCGGACTCAACGATTGGGTTTGTCTGGGTCCGGGAAGGGCGCGCGTAATAGCCGAACGGTGTGTGACTGACGAAGAGGGTAAAGGCACCGACGTCGACAGGATCGGCATCCGATCGAGGAACCGCATCGAAATATGCATCAAGTTCTGTGATCATCCGAGGGAACTTATCACAATTAGGGGCTGTAGCGGTCCGACCTTCTCGCGCAGTTGTGAACGCACGTTGATTCGAACATGAAGTATTAGGTTCATTCAAAAAGATCAACTGGAATGAAGCAAGGGGTTGTATTAATGATCGGCGGGGTTGGCGAACGAGATTGGACGCGAGGGCGATGGATTACCTGACAAGTCATAGGTCTTGATTCCTGCCAATAATCAATGGCACCATACGACATGGAGTTCATCCAATTGCCTACTGGCTCGATTCGAGAAAGACTCATTATTAGGTCGTCATCCAACGAAAATTTGGCAACTCTTCGTAGTGATTGAAGGTTCTGGCTGGGTGAGCGGCGGAGAACAAGTTCGATACCCAATCTCCATGGGTCAAGCGGTTCTTTGGCATCCGGGCGAAGAGCACGACTCGGGGAGTGAGATCGGTATGAGCGTTCTGATTTTGGCCTCGAGTACAGACCCACGCAACGCTTGAATAAAGGGGTGTATTAACGGTTAGTCGGTTCCCCAGAATCTCTACGACAATGCTTCTCTCAGTCGACGGGCGACTTCCTCGGTCCTGGCAGTGCTCAATGGTCCGCCACCGATTTCAGTTGCATATAGCGTGTCAATGGCCTCTGCCCCAAGGGTCGTGACAATCGCAGATCGAATATCCACGCGGCATCGGGTGATTGCATCTCCGATGAGGAAGAGAAGACCCGGTTGGTCGTGGCTTCGCACTTCAAAGACAGTGCATTCACTAGATGCCTGATCGAAAGTCTCTACAACCGGTGGCGGAACTGGAATCGTTGGGAGTTGCGAGTAGGACTTCACGCGTTCTTGAATTCGACGCTCTAGTTCGCTTTGCCCGTTCAGGGCTGCGTGAATATCTGCATGAATTTTCTCTGCCGTCGGGATAGGTGCGTTGGGATCAAGGGAGACAATCCACTTCATCACCGCAGAAATGCCATGGGATTTCGTCCGCGCAGATCTCACATCCAAACGTGCCAGGTTGAGCACGCCCGCAACAATGGAGAGAAGGCCAGGTCTATCCGGTGCGATGATCTCGATCGCGTAATCACTCTCCCGAACAAAAACTTCGACTCGAAGTGCTCCAACTTCTGCAAAGCCTCGCTGTTCTGGGGTCAATTCAGGTTCGGGGGCGACGATGCTCCCGCTCATGGCCATGCGTACGCGTTCTACTAGATCTGCGACGAGGGTCGCCTTCCAATTACTCCATGCCGCACTTCCTGTTGCCTCTCCATCCGCAATGCTCAAGGCATGGAGGAGTTCGAGGGTTTGCAGATCCGGGATGGCTGCCATGACTGAGGCGATCGTTGCGGGGTCATGAAGATCTCGCCTTGTCGCAGTTGCCGGTAGAAGAAGGTGGTGTTGAACCAAGAGGAACAACGTTGCAACGTCGGCATCGCCAAATCCGATTCTCCTTGCAAGGGGCCCGATCAAGTGCGCGCCACGTTCGGAGTGGTCATCCTCTGTGCCTTTGCCGATATCGTGAAAGAGCGCGGCAATCAGCAGCAAATCAGGGCGGTGAACACGGCGCGTAAGGGCAGCTGCGTGGACTGCAGTTTCGACCATGTGTCGATCAACTGTATGTCGGTGAAGAAAGTTACGTTGCGGCAGACTTCGAACCGATTGCCACTCGGGCAACCAGGACGAAATGATTTCCTCTTGATCAAGGGCCTCCCACACTGGGACCATCGCACTTCCTGCACCGATAAGTGCAACGAGATCCTCTCGAGCTTCTCGTGGCCAAGGATTTGGCAGGACGCCAATTCCTTGCTGGAACGATTGGGCGAGCAGCACGCACGATTCCATCGACAAGTGCAGTCCCAATTGCGCCGCCTTCGCCGCAGCGCGCAGGCCAAGTACTGGGTCGTCAACGGTGACGGCGCCAATATCTAGTACGACTTCTTGATGTGCGACGCTGATTCCCCTCCCGACACTTGTGACTCGTGGTCGTCGCAAGAATCTTCCAAGTCCGTCTTTGCCTCTATGGTCTATGCGGTGCCATGTCGATTGCATCAAGTAATCAACCGCGCGTGCCGACTTCGCGACCTCGCCCATCAATGCATCCGCATCGCTAAAACCTAGTACGGCAGCAACTTTGTCTTGTTCTTGAAAAAGCAATCTGTCCTTCGTGCGACCACTCTGAATGTGTAGGGCTTCGCGGATACTTGTGAGTGAGGATTCGGCAGCGCTGATGCGCTCAAGTGGAATATCCATTGCACCGCTCATTGCAATTGCCCGCAGAGCAACGATGTCGCGAAGGCCACCGCGGGCTTCCTTCAAGTCAGGCTCAAGAAGATAGGCCAACTCCCCCGAACGCTCGTGTCGATCGGTGAGCAAGATCTTCAATCCACTGAGGCGGCGCTTGGAATCTCGGCGCCAATCGTCAATGGCGTTGTGTTGCACAGAAGCGACCAATGAGGCATCCCCCGCAACCAGTCGAATGTCCAAAAGACCCATTGCGACTTTGAGATCGGTTGTTGCCGCTTCGCGCGTCTGACTCGGGGTTCGAACCGAATGATCCACGCTACGCGGAATATCTGTGTTCGGAGTCTTTCCGTCCCAAATTGGGTAGAGGACCGAGTTCACGAATACTTGTAGGGACTCTTTAGAAAGACGATTGTTATGGATGATGAGTATGTCTAAATCCGATCCCGGACATAACTCGCCGCGGCCGTAACCACCGACCGCGGCGAGTGCTATGCCAGGGATTTCTACACGCTCTCCTTTATGCAGCTGCTCGTATGCTGCATGAAAGAGTACGGCCAGAACTCGATCGCTCTCGTTCGATCGTGCTCTGCGTTCACGTGTTCCCACTAAATCGCATCCACTCCTCGTTCACCCGTACGAACGCGTACTACTTGATCAACCGGAGTCGACCAAACCTTGCCATCGCCGATGGAACCGGTCGAGGCTGTTTTCACGATAACACCGATAACTGCTTCGGCTTCGTTGTCATCGACCAATACTTCCAAACGCACCTTAGGAATGAGATCCACCGTATATTCAGCTCCACGGTACACCTCTGTATGACCGCCCTGGCGGCCATAGCCACTGGCCTCCGAAACCGTCATGCCAGTAACTCCATGAGCCTGGAGAGCATTTTTCACATCATCTAGTTTAAATGGTTTGATAATTGCGGTAATGAGTTTCATGTCAGTTTCCCTCTCTCTGCTAATTAGTTCGACTCGGATGAAGAAAGGACACGAGATCCCCCACCGTAGGAGGCGGTCTCGTACGCCGTTTCGGCGTGCTGACTCAAATCAAGACCAGCTGCTTCGTCCTCGTCGCTGACACGAAGTCCGATCGTCTTATCGATAATCTGAGCGATGATGTAGGTGGCCACAAAGGAGTATGAGACAACTGCTGCCACCGCAATGATTTGATGGCCCATCAAAGTCCATCCACCCTTGTAGAAGAAGCCATTTGCACCATTGACCATGTGGGTTCCCAGAAGTCCTATAAGAAGGGCTCCAAGGACGCCACCGACTAAGTGAACGCCAACTACGTCAAGAGCATCGTCGAACTTGAAGAAGGTCTTAAGCCCAGTAGCAAGTGCGCAGATGATTCCAGCTGCAAAGCCGATGAGAATGGAACCCATTGGACTTACGAATCCGCAAGCAGGAGTGATCGCTACAAGACCGGCAATCGCACCAGAAGCAGCGCCCAGCGTTGTTGGGTGACCGTCGCGGATTTTCTCCACGAGAATCCATCCGAGCAATGCAGCACCGGTTGCGGTGTTGGTATTAATGAAGGCGTATGCAGACAGAGTGTTAGCAGCCAAGGCAGAGCCGGCGTTAAATCCGAACCACCCGAACCAGAGAAGACCGGCGCCAAGGAGTACGAAGGGAACATTGTGCGGACGCATACGCTCTTTTGGCCAACCTTTTCTGCGACCAATGACCAAAATTACCGCGAGTGCTGCGGCTCCTGCGTTTGCGTGAACGACTGTTCCGCCGGCGAAATCTTCAGCGCCTAACTTGAACAACCATCCGCTCGGTGAGAAGACCCAGTGTGCAACAGGTGCGTACACCAGGATGAGCCAGACTGCGGAGAAGAGCGTCCATGCTCCAAACTTCAACCTGTCGGCAGTTCCACCTGTGATCAGAGCGGGTGTAATGATAGCGAACATCAACTGAAAGGCGACGAAGACCAACGGAGGAATCGTAAGAGCTTCAAAGCCGGTTGGCTGCTGCCAGATGTGGTTAAGCCCGAATTGGTGAAGGTTGCCAATAAATTTGCCGGTTCCGACAAAGGCAAGACTAAAGACACCAGTAATCCAGAGAACGCTGACTACCCCCATCGTCACGAAGTTCTGTGCGAGCATTCCCAGGACGTTCTTGCCACGAACCATGCCGCCATAGAAGAAGGCAAGTCCTGGCGTCATGAGCAGAACGAGTGCGGAAGCCACCAAAATCCAGGCTGTGTCTCCGGCATTGAAATTCGTATTAACGAAGCTCATATTTTCTCCAAATATTTAGGTGAGCGTTCTCGCCGTTGAGTTGGAGGGAAATATGGCCTATTCGCATTACAGCAATCCACCTTCCTTATTTCCAGCGCATCACAATCGGCGCCCTTGTGTTACGAATTGGTTACAGGAGCGAGGAGATGTAGGCCTCAGGCTCAAAGGAGGTGAAATCCTCGATGTCCTCGCCATTTCCGATCCACTTGATGGGGATTCCCAAGGTTGCCTCGATGGCCAAGGCGATACCCCCGGGTGCGCTTCCGTCGACCTTGGTCAGGATGATTCCAGTCAGATCGACGCTTTCTGCAAATATCTTGGCCTGCGTTAAGCCGTTCTGTCCAGTGGTCGCGTCAACAACTAACAGGATCTCAACCACTGGCAGGACTTTTTCGACAACCCTTTTTACCTTGCCCAATTGATCCATCAAGTCGCTCTTAGTGTGCATCCGTCCGGCGGTATCGACGATTAAAGAATCACTCTTGCGGGCAAGGCACTGCTGGGCCGCATCGAATGCGACCGAGGCAGGATCTGCATTCACGCCTCCGTGTACTACATCTACATCTATGCGTTCACCCCATGTACGCAGTTGGTCAACCGCGGCCGCGCGGAATGTGTCAGCGGCGGCAAGGAGCACGTTTTGTCCCTTTGCCGAAAGTGCTTTGGCCAATTTTGCAGATGAAGTCGTCTTGCCGGTTCCGTTAACGCCAACTATCAAGATTGCACCAGGACGCACCGTGGACATCTCGCGGCTCGCCTCGCACAGGGAGGACCGCAGTGCTTGGATGACGGCTTGACTAGCACTTTCGCTCTTTGCAGAACGAGCCGCATGCATGATTGTGTCCGCGAGTTCTGGGCCAAGGTCTGCCTCCAACAACGCCGCTTCCAATTCTTCCCAGTCGGCGGCTGAGGTGTACGCCGTGCCCGTGAACTTGGCCAGTATTTTTGCGAACAAGCCCATTGAGATATTTCCTATACGGCTTGAGTGGAGTCGCGAAGGCGCTGAGAAATTACTTCGGTCACACCGTCTCCACGCATGGTGACACCGTAGAGAGCATCAGCGATTTCCATGGTGCGCTTCTGGTGGGTGATCACAATGAGTTGGGAGGTCTCGCGTAACTCTTCAAAGACGCCAAGAAGGCGTCCAAGATTCACGTCATCCAGAGCAGCTTCAACCTCATCAAGTACGTAGAACGGGCTTGGCCTGGCCTTGAATATCGCAACGAGAAGAGCCACTGCAGTCAGCGATTTTTCTCCTCCAGAAAGGAGTGAAAGGCGCTTGATCCTCTTTCCTGGAGGTCGGGCTTCGACATCTACACCCGTAGTCGTTAAATCATCTGGGTTGGTAAGAATGAGGCGACCGTCTCCACCGGGGAATAGGCGGGCAAAAATATCTTCGAAGTGGCGCGCTGTGTCTTCGAACGCATCCATGAAGATCTGCTGAACGCGCTCATCCACTTCCTTAATGATGTCGAGAAGATCTTTCTTGGTTCCCTTGAGATCCTCCAATTGCTCTGCCAGGTAACGCAGGCGCTCCTCTAATGCGGTGTACTCCTCGAGGGCTAACGGGTTGATCTTTCCCAGCAGAGCCAGGGAGCGCTCGGTGGTGAGCAAACGCCGCTCTTGCTGTTCGCGGCGATATGGAACTAGATCACTCGCAACAACTTCGCCTTCGTCAGTTTCGATAAAGGTGGGCACATCATTCTCTGGGCCGTATTCGCTGACCAAGGTTCTTACATCGACACCGTGTTCCTCAACTGCTTTGAGTTGGAGTTGCTCGATACGCATGCGTTGTTCGGCACGCGCGATCTCATCACGGTGAACGCTTGATGTTAATTGTTCTAACTCTCCAGCCAACTCACGTACTCGTGCACGAACAGTGAGGGTCTCGCCTTCACGGCCAGTCCGCGCCTCTTCCAGGCGACCTCGCTCGGTTGCCGCCTTCGCAATAGAGCGTTCAATATGTATGAGTGCTTCATATGCTGCTTCCGCAATTGCAGCAGATACAACGGCCCCTCGGGCCCGCGCCTCCCTCCGGCCTATCGCGCGCGCTGAGGCTTCTCGTTCGGCCTTTGCAGCATCTTCAAGAGTCTTTGCTCGAGCTGCGAGGGATTCCACACGCTCTTCACTTGTTCGAACACTTAAGCGTGCCTCAACTTCGGTAGTGCGTGCGGTGGAAACCTCTGCGCGAAGTTCCTCTGCATGGTCGTGACTGGGCTCTTCGACATCTCCCAGGTGGTGAATCTGCTCCTGGGCAATTGCCAGCTCCCGTTCGTCACGGTAATTCGCCGATTCGGCCTCAACGATGGCTGCGTTCAGTCGCTCGACCTCGGCGCGTGCAGACTTTACGTGCTGTCCAGCAACTGCCAACTGCTCGGTGAGTGCGGCAATGCGTGCATCTGATTCGTTGAGTTTGCTTAAGGAAACATCAAACTCACTTTGACGTCGCGTTAGTTGAGTTTCTGTCGCTGAGATTTCAAAACGAAGTCGCTGACAGACGTGGTTGACGTCGGAGATCTTGCGTCCAAGTTCCTCCATGAGGGCGTGAATTTCGATCAGCGACGAAGACGATTTGGATCCACCGCGTGCGCGAGATTGCGTGAAGACATCTCCTTCACGAGTGACGACGGTGAGGCCCGGATGAGATCCAATAATTGATGCAGCTTCTCTTGCGCTATCGGCAACTACCGTTGTCGATAGAAGTTCTTGAAGGAGATCATGAATCCGCGTTGAGCGCACGTGCGAGGTTATGGCCATCAATTGCGCTGGGATCGCTTCGGCACTGTGCGGCGCATCAGGGCGAAGCACCAGGAAATCGGCCTGTCCCAAGTTCTCAGAACGAAGGGTTGTGAGGGCAGTTACCGCGGCTGATAGATCCTGAAGAACAACTGCATCGGCTAAGGAACCAAGGGCCGCGGCAGCAGCTCCTTCCCAACCAACATCAATTTCAATGAGCGAGGCAATGCTTCCAAGGATGTGTATTCCGCGTGGATCACGAAGCAGGGCCGCCGCGCCATCGCGAGAGGCAGAAGTAAGGTGCATCGCCTCCAATTTTGACTCGAGAGCATTGCGTTCGCGATCGGCGGCGCGTTCTTGGTCTACAAGCTCGCCAAGTTGAATCTTGATTTCATCAAGGGCGCTTTTTGCCGATTCAAATTGCGAATCCAAACCAAGTTCGCTGGAGTCCGCGCTGGCAATATCAAGTTCGAAAGTCGAGTACTCGCGAGCCGCGGCATCCGCCCGCGCCTGTGCTTCATCGCGCGCCTTGGTAAGTCGCGAGATCTCTTCGGCAATCGCATCCAATCGTGCAGCCAGGGATTTGATGTGGCCTTCTTGTCTGGCTGTTCCTTCGCGCTGGTCGGCGAGTGCTCGAAGGGCCGCAGCAACTCGATCTTCCTCCGCTTTGAGTTCGGCCTCACTGATCGCAAGGGAGGCGGTGGCGGTAATTAATTGCGCGCGCGTGGTTTCCACTGTTGCACGGAGCTCAGCTTCTTCGGCTCGCAACAGCACTGCTTCGCGATCGAGGGTTTGCGGATCCCGGCCTGCGGTGCGTGCCTCCTCTGCCTCCTCTGCAAGAAAGCGCGAGCGCTCCTGAGCAAGGCTCTGCGTTCCGCGGAATTTTTCGCGCAGAGAATTGAGTTGGTAATACGTCTCTTGGGCTTGCACCAGCCTTGGGTTATCTACTGCCATCTCCGCATCAAGTTCGTTCTCGCGAGTTCTGGCGATCTCTGCATCATTTTCAACAATCGCACGTCGTTCGCGAAGTGCAGTCTCGTCAGCAACTTCTGCATCAAGGGTTCCTGTCAGCGCAATCAAATCATCTGCGAGCAATCGCAGCTTCGCATCGCGAAGATCGGCCTGGATTGTCGCGGCTTTCTTGGCAACCTCAGCCTGCTTTCCAAGCGGGCGCAATTGGCGGCGAAGTTCGACCGTGAGATCTTGTATACGTGCCAAGTTTGCTTGCATGGATTCAAGTTTGCGAAGTGCCTTCTCTTTGCGCTTGCGATGCTTAAGAACGCCGGCTGCCTCTTCGATAAAGCCACGACGCTCATCGGGGTTGGCCATCAAAATCGCATCAAGCTGGCCCTGGCCGACGATGACGTGCATCTCCCGGCCAATACCGCTATCGCTGAGCAATTCCTGAATATCTAGAAGACGCGAAGCATCTCCATTTATCTGATATTCACTGGTGCCATTGCGGAAAAGAATGCGTGAAATGGTTACTTCTGTGTAATCAATAGGAAGGGCGCCGTCGGTATTGTCGATCGTGACGGAGACTTCGGCCCGGCCAAGAGGGGATCGCCCACTGGTTCCAGCGAAGATGACATCTTCCATCTTGCCACCGCGCAGGGATTTCGCCCCCTGCTCGCCCATCACCCAACTCAGAGCGTCAACGACATTAGATTTGCCCGAGCCGTTTGGCCCTACGACGCAGGTGATACCGGGTTCCAGGCGCAGTGTCGTCGAGGATGCAAAGGATTTAAATCCTTTGAGGGTGATGCTTTTCAAATACACAGGGCAAACCTACCCTAGCCAAGGCCAAGGTCTGAGTCTTGGGACTCAGTCCTGCGAGGGCAGGTTCAATAATTCATATGCCACGCGCGCGGCAATCTGTTCTGCCTCACGTTTACTTTTTCCTTGACCCTCTGCGATCGCTTCACCTGAGACCATGGCAAATGCCGTGAAACTCTTATCGTGATCGGGGCCAGTCTCGGTCACTTGGTATTCCGGAGCGCCCTTGCCTTGGAAAGCCAGCAGTTCTTGCAGTGCAGTCTTGCCATCCAACCCGGCCCCTTTTGCCAGCGCATTTTCCAATGTCGGAGCGATGAGTTGCATAATTATTTTGGACGTTTCCTCGAAACCATTTTCGAGGTAGATGGCACCGATGATGGCTTCGAATGCATCAGCAAGGAGAGAATTCTTATCTCGCCCCCCGGTGACTTCTTCGCCTTTGCCCAGACGGATCGCCGCGCCTAGCTCAAGGCGGCGAGCGACATCGGCAAGGGCGCGCATATTTACGACGCCAGACCGCAGGGGCGAGAGTCGGCTCTCATCAAGATCTGGAAAGCGGGCGTATAACTCCTGCGTGACAACCAGACCCAGAACAGAGTCGCCTAAAAATTCAAGGCGTTCATTGGTTTCTGTAACACCAGATTCGTAGGCAAAAGAACGGTGAGTCAGTGCCAACTCCAGCAGTTGTGGGCTAATTTCCACGCCCAGAGCTTTAGTTAGCAAAGAGTACAGATCAGACCTCAATGACCTGACGGCGGTTGTACGTGCCACACGTTGGACAGGCAGTGTGCTGCAGACGCGGTGACTGGCACTGAGGGCATGCAACAAGGGCTGCTGCGGTGGTTTTCCACTGGCTCCGACGGGAACGGGTCTTGGAGCGAGACATCTTTCGCTTTGGTACTGGCACTTTTTCGTTCCTCTTTCTAATTTCTAACAGCCCTATAAAGGATCGGAGCCAAGTATCCCCTAAACCTCCCCTAATCTAAAATCGAGCCTATGCTGGAGATCAACCCTCGCCCCCGAGCTCGGGATCAAAGAGGTCAGAAAGGCCCGCCCACCGCGGATCCTTCACATCGTGGCGATGATCAGGCTCCAGTAGGGTCCACTTCACCCCGCAGCCAGGGCAGAGGCCGGGACAGTCCTCGGCGCAGAGGGGGTTAATCGGCAGGGCCAGCACGATGGCGTCGCGGACAGGGCCTTGCAGGTTGATGAAATCCCCGTCCATCACCAGGTCTTCATCGTCATCCAGATCATCGAACACCTCAGCGACCTTGCGCTGGGCTTTAGTGTGGGCCTTCTCTGGGGCATATCGATAGAGCTCTTGGAAGTTACGTGCGATGGGCACTTCAACCGAGTCAAGACAGCGAATGCATTCGCCCTCTGCAATGGTTGAAACCTGCGCGCTCACGAGGACGCCTTCTGTTACAGATTCCAGCTTCATGCCGATATGGATGCCCTGGTCCGCCGGCACGGCAATGACGTCAATCCCAATTCTCTCCGGAGCAGGCACGTCCAGGTCGTACTCGCGCATCTCGCCAGCACGTCGGGGCAGATCGTGGGAATTGAAGATAAAAAACTTGGACTTATTCATTTCAGGCCAGTTAGTCGTTGGCAAGTTGCGACAAGACATCCTTGTCGTCTGCTCCGGCAAGTCGTTCACGACCGCGCGAGACAGCATCCATGGTTTTGTTCAAAATTACTTCAAGAGTGGCAAGGCGAGAATCGATGTAGTCCTCAACCTCTTGTCGTTCGCGCTCGGCCATTGTACGAGCCTCATCACGGACTCGTTGGGATTCATCTTTCGCAGCCTGAACAATGGCGGTCTGTTCGACCATGCGGGCCACCTCTTCTCTAGCCATCGCAACCAACTGCTCTGCACTCTGGCGGCCTTCCTCGACGATGGCATCACGCGCGGCCAGAAGGTTCTGCGCTTTGGCAAAGTCTTGCGGGAGGGAATTGCGTGCTTCATCCAGGATCTCGAGAAGTTCGGCACGGTGGACCACGCAGGAGGCCGATAGAGGAACGCTGCGGGCCTCTTCAACCATCGTGATGGCGGAACTGAGTTTCTCAATCGAATCCATGCGCTACTTCCCTGCTACTCGTTTGCGAAGTGCTTCGTCCACATTTGGAGGAACCATGGTTGACACGTCCCCCCCAAAATGAGCAAGCTCTTTGACAATTGATGATGATAGAAATGAGTGCGCGGGAGAAGTCGCCATAAACATCGTCTCAACACGCGCCGCTTGATAATTGATCTGAGCCATCTGCAATTCATAGTCAAAGTCAGTGACGGCACGGAGTCCTTTGACAATTGTTGTCACGCCATGGGAGCGACAATATTCAACGAGCAGTCCATACCAAGAATCGACGATGACGTTGGGAAGATGCTTCGTGTTTTCGCGGATCATGTCGATCCGTTCTTCAATTGTGAAAAGACTCGACTTGCTACGATTTGCAAGCACGGCGATGATTACCTGATCGAAGTGGGCACTGGCTCGTTCAATAATATCTAGATGCCCATAGGTGACGGGGTCGAAGGATCCTGGACATACGGCGCTCTTCACAGCACAGACGCTAGCAATGATTGAGAGTCTTATCCATTCGAGGCTCCATAGTAAATTACGGCCTGCCCGTAATTTCGCTCCCGAATTGACTCATATCCGCTAGGCCACTTGATAAAACCTGTTCTGTTCGCACGCTCGACCCCGATCACGGCATCCACATTTAAGAATTCACCCGCACGCAGCTGCACCAGGCATTTGTAAAGGTCAACATCTGGAAAATCATAAGGTGGATCGATGTAGACAATGTCGTATTTAGCAGGTGCCGGGATTGCCAAGAATTTCTCTGCCGACATCGCAAAGAGATGAAACTCCCCCAATATATTTGAATGCGTTTTTGCACTGGAGACCAGAGCGGCATTCTTGGTGATCGTCTTGCACGCAGCCTCATTCTTCTCCACTGCATGAACCAGCCCCGCTCCGCGCGAGAGGGCTTCAAGCCCGATAGCCCCAGAGCCTGCGAATAAATCCAGGACATTGAGTGCGGTGAAATCCCCAAACTCTGAAAGCAAGGATGAGAAGAGACCCTCGCGGGCCCGATCAGAAGTCGGCCTGGTCGCTCCGACGACGGTTGCCAGAGTGCGCCCTTTTGCCAGGCCAGCAATGATCCTCATGAGGTGATTCTACGTATCAACCTTTGTCTATGTAGTCGGCGACTTCATCGGCTTGCAAGATTTTCAATTCACGAGCCAACTCTGGGTAAGCGCTTAGGTTGGGGTCTGAGTCTATGAGGGCTTGTGCGTCAGATCGCGCCTGATCAATCAGATCTTCATCGCGCAATACCCGCAGCAGTCGCAAGTGCGATCTCGTGCCTGACTGACTCACTCCGAGAACATCGCCTTCGCGACGTTGTTCTAGATCAATGCGCGACAACTCGAACCCGTCAACGCTTACCGCAACCGCATCCAGGCGAACCCGTGCTGATGATTCCTCGGGTGCGGAGGTGACGAGAATGCACAGTCCCGGCGATGTTCCGCGTCCGATGCGACCGCGCAGCTGGTGGAGTTGGGAGACGCCAAATCTGTCAGCGTCCATGATCACCATCACTGTCGCATTGGGTACGTCAACGCCAACTTCGATGACCGTTGTCGAAACCAACACATCAATCTCGCCCTGGGCAAATGCCTGCATCGTCTCGTCTTTGACATCGGCGGAGAGTTGGCCGTGCAAGATCGCCAAACGCAGTCCCGACAACTGCTGTGCGTGGAGTTTGGGAGCCAACTCTTCGACCGAAGTTAATTGCGTTGATGCAGTGCCAAATAGGAAATCCATATCGGCATCAATAGAGGAGGATGCATTAATTCTTGGTGCAACGATGTACGCCTGATGCCCCTTAACGACTTCTTCGCGGATGCGCGTCCACGCTCTCTCAACGAAAGCAGGTTTCTCCATCGCAGGCACTACGTGGGTTGTGATCTCCTGTCGGCCAACAGGCAACTCCCGCAAAGTGGAGACATCAAGGTCGCCGAAAATGGTCATTGCCACGGTTCGTGGAATGGGTGTTGCGGTCATAACAAGCACATGCGGAGGCAAGCCCGCCTTTGCTTTGAGCGCATCGCGTTGCTCGACACCGAATCGATGCTGCTCATCCACAACAATCAGGCCCAAATCAGCAAAATCAACGCTCTGCCCAAGGAGTGCGTGCGTGCCAATAATGATGCCTGCCGCACCTGTTGCCGCAAGCGCCAGCGCATCCTTACGGGCCGCCGCATTTTGCGAACCGGTAATCAGTGTTACCTGAGTGGCACGCTCGGACCCACCCAACATTCCGCCTTGGGCTAAGGGCCCCAACAAAGTAGTGATCGTCCGCAGGTGCTGTTGGGCGAGGATTTCAGTGGGCGCGAGGAGGGCGGCCTGGCCGCCGCTATCGACAACTGCCAACATCGCACGAAGGGCTACCACGGTCTTACCCGAACCCACTTCTCCTTGGAGCAAACGATGCATCGGATGTGAAGCAGCCAAATCATTCTCAATTTCAGCGATGACCGCGCGCTGGCCATCCGTCAAAGTAAATGGAAGAGACTTATCAAATTCTTCAAGGAGCCCTCCCGCGCGCACCAGTCGTGAAGTGGCATTGAGTTTGCGCAACTGCGCCCGTCGTACCACCAACAACAATTGAAGCAAGAATGCCTCATCGAAGGTCAGTCTCTGGAGTGCGCGCCTGGATTGCTCAAGGTCCTCAGGTTGATGAATATCAACCAGGGCTTCCTTCAGCGTCGGGTAGCCGTTCCTGACCCGTATTTCCTCCGGCAGGAAGTCGGGAATTTCATCCAACGCATCCACTGCAAGTTTGATGCACTGTGCCAGTTTCCATGAAGGCATCTTTGCCGTCGCCGGATATACCGGAAGGTACTTACCTGCGAAGGCTCCGATCGCAGTGTCGACATCGCTCCCATCTGGGATCAACTCATAGTCGGGGTGAGAAAGCTGCCGCTTGCCATTGAAGATTCCGACCTTGCCAGCGAACAATCCCTGCCTGCCGACTCGCAAGTCGCGCTCTCTCCACGCTTGGTTGAAGAATGTCAGAGAGAGCTTGGCCTTGCCATCTGTAACTACTACTTCAAGGATCGTCGCCTTGCGCGCTCGCAAAGAACGCGCGTTGGTGCTAAAGATTTCTGCAAGAATTGTTACCTCATCGCCTTCTTTGAGGTCGGAAATATCTGAGAGCTCACCGCGGACCACGTATCGCCGCGGGTAATGCCGGAGCAGGTCATCGACGGTTCTAGTGCCAATTCCAGCCTCAAGGGCCTTGGCAGTTCGATCACCCACTACATCAATCAACTTCGTAGTCAGATCTGCCATAGAAACATTCTCTCGTTAAATGTTGCGGTAAGCGTGCTATCGAACCAAAAACCGGACCAATTAGCCTCCCTGCCCGCCTAGGCGCTACTCTTACCCCCGTTCATCAATCTAAGGAGTACGACGATGGCTGCAAACTGCGATATCTGTGGCAAAAGCCCCAGCTTTGGCAATAACGTCTCCCACTCCCAGGTCAAGACCCGTCGTCGCTGGAATCCAAACATCCAGCGGGTGCGCACCCTCATTAACGGAACCTCAAAACGTGCCAACGTCTGCACCTCATGCCTGAAGGCCGGCAAAGTCAGCCGTTAAATGAAGTGAGTGAAGCCCCGCGGCCTCTTTTCTACTCCTTGTAATTCCACTCCATTTCCTTCTTCGACCACGCCTATTACGTAGCCGTGCAGGTCAATTCCAGTGGCCAAAAATGCGTGGTCTTCCCCGCCGGCAGCGATCCAATCCCAGACATCGGCCCCCACCGAAGCTGCCAGATCGGTTAAGTCCGCAAAATCTGGGTGTTGTTGTAGTAAACGCGAACTAAGTACAAACCGAGTATCTCTGGCCATTTGCTGCGCCTGGATCAGAAGGCCATCGCTGATGTCGCACATTGCATGGGCATTGCGAAGAGCGATCGCATCGGAATATTGCACTGAAGGTGCACGAAATTGCGCCAGAGCTCGTTCGACACATCTCGCTGGTTGCAGAACACTGACATTGATGCTGTGCCGAAGAAGAAAAAGACCCGCGCTAGACCACCCCGGCAAATTCGACACCACAATCTGATCACCAACTCTGGCACCAGATCGCAGGATCGGCTGATCGATCTGCCCGATCGCGGTCATGGAAATCGTGATTACCGGACCCCGGACAATATCTCCACCGACGACCAAAACGTCACAACTACGAGCTTCCATTTCGATTCCGCGTGCCAACTCTTTTATCCAGACCATGCTCTCGTGGCCCGTGAGAGATATCGCAACAACCAGATGCTCCGGTGTGGCTCCCATGGCATATACATCTGCGAGGTTTGCGGCCGTGATCTTCTGGCCGATCTCATCTGGCGTAGACCATTCACGTCGAAAATGCACGCCTTCAACTGCCATATCCGTCGTGATAACCGTCTTTTGTAGCGGCGAGGTGACAACCGCTGAGTCATCTCCGATACCGACGACTAGGCGAGAATCATGTCGCGTAAAAATCTTTGAGAGCTCGGCGATGACCTCGGATTCGGAAAATTCCATGTGAACAGCCTACGCTGGAATAAACCCCTGCCCGATTAGTAAAAAATGCGGTACCTTCTCACCTGTAGCCAAGCCCTACGAAAGGCAAGTCCGAGGAAAGGAAGGCCCATGTCAGTACAGGCCTACATCTTGATCCAGACCGAGGTCGGGAAAGCATCCAGCGTTGCGCATGCGGTCTCGGCGATTTCAGGAGTCACTCTGGCCGAGGGAGTCACGGGTCCCTACGACGTCATCATGCGCGCCGAAGCACCCAGCATGGAAGAGTTCGGCCGAGTGATCTTATCTAAGGTTCAATCAGTTGCTGGAATTACTCGCACGCTAACCTGCCCGGTCACGACCTACTAATTGCCTACTAATTACCTAGCACTCCATTTTTGCGCGTTAAGGCACCCTTAATCAGTTCATCAATAATGTTGGTGTATGTGACGCCCTTCTCTGCCCACAAAGTGGGGAAAACTGAAGTCGGCGTGAACCCTGGCATCGTATTGAGTTCGTTGATAACGATCTGGCCATCTTCGCGGTAGAAGAAGTCCACGCGCGCAAGACCCGCGCAGCCAAGGGATATAAAGGCCAAGGCGGCAAGGCGCTGGATTTCTTTGCTTGCCTCGACAGGAATGTTCGCGGGCACTTGCACGCTGGTCCCATCATCGAGGTACTTTGATTCAAAATCATAAAAATCAAATTTCTTATCGATAATGATTTCGCCTGGATTCGATGTGCTCACCTTCCCATCGATTTCCAGAACAGCGCATTCCACTTCTTTTCCAGCAACTGCCTCTTCAACCAAAGCCTTGCGATCAAATCTATGCGCTTCCTCAATAGCCGCGGCAAGTCCGCTAACAGTCTTCACTTTCGTTGTGCCTCTGCTAGAACCACCGCGGGCAGGTTTTACGAAGAGCGGGAAGGAGAAGCTACCCAGGAGTGATTTACAAGCGATGGGATTGCTCGCCCACGCCTCGCTGGTAATCACAATTCCCTGCGCAACTTTCATTCCGTGTGCGGCGAAGATGGGCTTGGCAAAAGACTTGTCCATCGCGACAGCCGAGGCAAGAACGCCGCTTCCCGCATAGGCAATATTTGCCATCTCGCAGAAACCTTGAATTGTTCCATCTTCTCCGTAAGGGCCATGCAACATTGGGAAGATGACGTCGATGTGCAAGGCCTTGCCATTAACCGAAAACCCATGGATATCGGTATTCACAATCGCGGCATCCTCGGGAACCGTGGGCAGAATCCCATTGACGATGGAGAGTGGGAAGTCACTGGGGATCAGCACCCAGCGCCCTGAGGTGCGGGTGATGCCGATAAGAATGGGTTCGTAGAGTTCGCGGTTGATCGCGGCCAAGATTCCTCCGGCCGAGATGCAGGAAATTTCGTGCTCACTGCTTCGACCTCCGCATACGATGGCGACGGTTGTTTTGTCCTGGCTCACTGGATGAATTCCTCTGCATGAGTGCTGATCTCCATTAAGCGCTCCAGCGCTTGCACCGGAGTGATCGTGCCGTTGACGACATCAGCGACTGCTTCGATCACGGGAACCTCGACTCCAACGCGGTGGGCGAGTTCAACGACGGCTCCCGCAGAGGCTACGCCCTCTACCGTGCTGGCCACGTGAGCACGTGCGTATTCCATCGTGCCCCCACGCCCAAGGGCCTCACCAAAAGTCCTATTGCGCGATAACGGTGATGCGCAAGAAGCGACGAGATCTCCCAATCCAGCCAAGCCGGCCACACTGAGCGGATCTGCTCCGTGCGCCGCCCCAAGGCGGGCAACCTCATTGAGACCGCGGGTAATTAGCATTGCCTGCGTGTTCTCCCCCAGATCCAACCCCACCGCTATTCCAACACCCAGTGCGATGACGCTCTTAATGGCACCCGCCAGCTCGCAACCCAGAACGTCTATCGATGCGTAAACGCGATAGTACGGAGTCGTGAAGAGCTCTTGAACCCGATGGGCCAATACCAGATTTGCCGCAGCAGCGATTGCGGCTGCCGGTTGGCGTTGAGCCAACTCCTTTGCCAGGTTGGGCCCGGTAATGATGCTCACTCGATCCACGTCAATCTTGAGTACATCCACGATGACTTCGGTCATTCGAAAATGTGTAGCAACCTCAATTCCTTTAAGCGTGCTGATCAAAATCGCGTCCTGCGCAAATGAGCCATTCCACTCTTCCAATTTGTGGCGCAGACTCTGCGCGGGAATGGCCAGTACGTAGGTGTTCGAATGAGACATCGCCTTGTCAATATTGCTTGTCGCACGCAACCCAGGTGGCAGATCAATTCCGGGTATGTACTTGCTATTGGTGTGGGATGAGTTAATTTCGGCGACGACATCTTCGTTGCGGCCCCAGACCAGCACATCATTTCCCGCATCAGCTAGAACTTGGGCCATCGTCGTACCCCATGAACCTGCGCCAAGGACTGTCACCGGACTCATTGCTTCTTCCTCTTCTTGAAGTTGCCAGTTCGCGGCAGATCAGATTGGTGGGGATCAAAGGGAAATTCGGGAGCCGTCTCCCCTCGAATTTCCTCAAGCATGATGGTGAGAGTCTTCATTACATGCGCCGTTGCCTCAACCAGAGCGTATTGGTCTTCAAATCTGCCATACCAAGGTGAGAGATCGATAGGCGTGCCTGCACGAAAAATGATTTTAGTGCGCGGCCAAAGATGCAGTTTCCTGGTATAGGGAGGAAGAATTTTCTGCGGACCCCACGCGACAACTGGAATCACCGGCGTCTGCGTCATGATCGCAAGGCGTGCGATACCCGTCTTGCCAACCATCGGCCACGAGTTCTCATCGCGAGTGAGCGTTCCTTCTGGATAAACACCAATGAGATGGCCCGCTTTTAAACTGGCTACTGCTTGGTCTAACGCCTTGCTTGCGTCCCCACTTTCTCGATCAACGGGGATCTGCTCTGCGGCATAAAGAATACGTCCAATAAGGGGAATTCCGAAGAGGGACTTCTTGCCGAGGTAACGAGGGGCTCTACCGTTTACAAAAAGAAACTGAGAAAGAAAAAGAACATCAGAGTAGGAGATGTGATTGCTAGCAACTATTGCTGATCCGCTCGAGGGAATATTTTCTGCACCTTCCCAATCGGGCTTACTGATCGAATTCAGTATTGGAATCAATATTCTGGCACAAATGGTGAATGCACGATTTGTACCTAATGGATAGCCGCTCGGGGGTGAATACCTGACTTCGCTTGCTTGCACTTGGAAAGAGTACTCGTACTGAATAGAAAACGGGGCTAGTCAGCAACTAGCCCCGTTTCCCTTAAGGGTTATTTCTTCTTTGCAACTTTCTTTGCAACTTTCTTAGGAGCGGCTTTCTTCGCTACCTTTTTCGGAGCTGCCTTCTTTGCAACTTTCTTCGCTGCCTTTTTCGGAGCGACTTTTACCACAGGCTTTGCAACAACTTTAGGAACTGGCTTTGGGGCTGGCTCAAGTTTGCGCGCGCCTGAGATAACTTCCTTCAAGCCCTTTGCAGGCAGGAAGCGTGGCTTCTTGCTAGCCTTAATCTGGATCGTCTCACCAGTGAATGGGTTACGTCCTTTGCGGGCCTTGCGATCAACTTTTTTGAACTTACCGAAATCGTTGATCATTACGTCTTCACCCTTGGCAAGGCTACGAGTAATTGCATCAAAGACGATATCTACAGCGTGTGCTGCTTCCTTCTTGCTGTCGTTGAAGTGTGGGGTCAACGAGGCAATGAATTGGGCCTTATTCATCAAATTCCCCTTATTTTTACGCGTAAATGTTAAGCAATTGCTCAACACGGTTAGAAATTTACGCATTTTTGCAAAGTGAGTCCACCATCGCGCTCGCGTGTCGCGCTTATTTTATTTCGCAGGCTATTTCGAGATTGAGTCGATAAAGATGGTAAAAATCACTACTTTTTCGGCCTTCAATCTCTCAATAGAGGGTAGAGGGTTTTAGAAAATCGGCTTATCTCACTGGCAAAGTCGCCGGTTTCAACGGCGAGCGCGTCTTTTCATACTCCTCTATTGAATCCGTCTGCTTCAAAGTAAGGCCAATATCGTCAAGGCCCTCCATTAAACGCCAGCGGGTGTAGTCATCCAGCTCAAAACCCACACTTACACCGTCGTAGGAAACACGCCGATTTTCCAGACTGACGGTGATTTCAAGGGCAGAATTGGCTTCAACACCAGCCCAGAGAGCTGCGACGTGCTCTTGCGGCAAGATAACGGTCAACAATCCGGCCTTGAGGCTGTTGCCTCGGAAAATATCGGCAAATCGTGGCGAGATGACGACCTTGAAGCCATAATTCTGCAGCGCCCAGACGGCGTGCTCGCGAGAGGACCCGATGCCGAAATCGATGCCTGCAATGAGAATCGTCGCGCCTTTGTACTCATCCTGGTTGAGGATGAACTCGGGATCCTTGCGCCAGGCGCCGAAAAGACCATCTTCATATCCCGTGCGAGTCACCGATTTGAGCCAGAGGGCCGGAATGATCTGATCTGTATCAACATTGCTGCGACGCAATGCAACGCCAGTGCCGGTGTGGGTGATGAATTTTTCCATGATTATTTGCCTCTCTCTACAAATCTGCCGGTGATGACAAAGTGCCACGGATTGCTGTGGCAGCGGCCACTAACGGGCTTACCAAGTGAGTGCGCCCGCCTTTACCTTGGCGGCCTTCGAAGTTCCGGTTGCTCGTTGATGCCGAGCGCTCCCCCGATGCCAATTGATCCGGGTTCATGCCAAGGCACATCGAGCAGCCAGCGTTCCTCCACTCAGCCCCTGCTTGGATAAATACCTTGTCCAGGCCTTCAGCCTCGGCCGCCAGACGCACTCGCGCAGAGCCAGGTACCACCAACATACGAAGGTTTGATGAAATCTTCTTGCCATCAAGGATTGCCGCGGCCGCGCGAAGATCTTCAATTCGTCCATTGGTGCACGAACCAAGAAAGACAGTGTCAATGGCTATCTTTTTGAGTGGGGTGCCAACCTTCAAATCCATGTACTCAAGGGCGCGCTCTGCCGCCCCCCGTTCCTCGGCATTCTCAATCAAAGAGGGATCTGGAACTTTGCCACTGAGCGGAAGGCCCTGTGCAGGATTGGTTCCCCAGGTGACGAAAGGTGCCAATGCGTCTGCATCAATGGTAATTTCTGCATCGAATGTGGCTTCCTCGTCAGATTGCAACGTGCTCCAGTAGGCCAGCGCACCATCCCAATCCTCTGGCGCATGGGCCCGACCTCTGATGTAGTCGAAAGTTGTCTGATCCGGTGCGATCAATCCCGCCCGAGCCCCAGCTTCAATGGACATGTTGCACACCGTCATGCGACCCTCCATCGAGAGGGCGCGAATCGCGCTACCGCGGTATTCCAGAACGAAGCCCTGTCCACCTCCGGTGCCGATCTGGGCGATGATCGCCAAGATGATGTCCTTGGCGGTAACGCCAGGTTGCAACGTGCCTTCGACATTGATTGCCATGGTCTTGGGGCGATCCAATGGAAGGCTCTGAGTTGCCAGCACATGTTCCACTTGGCTGGTGCCGATGCCAAATGCCAGCGCACCGAATGCGCCGTGGGTAGACGTGTGCGAATCACCGCAGACAATCGTCATTCCAGGTTGAGTAAGACCCAGTTGTGGCCCAACGACATGGACGATGCCTTGGTCGATATCGCCGAGGGAATGGATTCGGACTCCGAATTCGGCGCAGTTGCTACGCAGTGTCTCTATTTGCAATTTAGAGAGGGGATCTGCAATGGGCTTATCAATATTCTGAGTCGGGGTGTTGTGATCCTCGGTGGCAATTGTGAGGTCAGGGCGGCGAACTTTGCGCCCTTCCAAACGCAGGCCGTCAAAAGCTTGAGCACTGGTGACCTCGTGAATGAGGTGGAGATCGACATAAATTAAATCGGGTTCACCTACCGCCGTGCGCACAATGTGCTCTTGCCAGATCTTCTGGGCCAATGTCTTTGCCATAACAACTCCCAACTTTTGCCATATATACATCTCATACATTGAGATGCTAGTATTACATCGTGGACAGAAAGAATAGCGGAGTCGGCGTATTAGATAAAGCCGTGGCGATCCTGACGACGTTGGAGTCGGGACCACACACACTGGCACAACTGGTTGCCGCAACGGGCATCGCCCGCCCGACAGCCCATCGCCTGGCCGTGGCTTTGGAATTTCATCGCCTCGTCACACGAGATCTTGGTGGTCGCTTCGTTCTTGGCCCCCGTTCAGGAGAATTGGCCGCAGCAGCCGGGGAGGATCGGCTCCTTGCCGCCGCGGCCCCGGCCCTAGCTGCCCTACGCGATGCAACTGGTGAGAGCGCGCAGTTGTACAGGCGACAAGGTGATCTTCGAATTTGCGTGGCAGTAGCCGAGAGAGTTTCGGGTCTGCGCGATTCCGTTCCCATTGGCTCTGCGCTGACTATGCAGGCAGGCTCTGCTGCTCAAGTCCTCCTTGCTTGGGAAGATTCAGAGCGCATCCATCGCGGACTAACGAACGCCCGCTTTACCGCAACACAACTGGCGGCCGTTCGCAGGCGCGGTTGGGCCCAGAGCATGGGAGAGCGCGAGGCAGGAGTTGCATCCGTATCGGCTCCTGTGCGCGGTCCCAATGGAAAAGTAATCGCAGCGGTCAGCATTAGCGGACCGATCGAAAGACTTGGAAGACAACCGGGCCGCCTTCATGCTGGCGTTGTTGCGGCAACGGGTGCGCGCCTTTCCGAACACATCGCTAACGTTTAGCAGGGAGGTCGCGCCAGTGGGGATCAATGTCTTTGTCGTCGATGACCACGAGCTTGTTCGGCGCGGGCTAGTTGATCTCATCAGTGCAGAGGAGGATCTCACTGTGATCGGAGAAGCTGGTAGCGTTCAAGAAGCCCTCCATAACCTTGATGCAATTTCAGATACCCCGCCCCACGTAGCCGTACTGGATGTGCGACTGCCAGATGGAAACGGCATCGAGCTCTGTCGTGAAGTCCGCTCGCTTTATCCCGACACGCACGTCCTCATGCTGACGTCGTTCTCCGATGATGAGGCCCTTCTAGGAGCCGTTCTCGGAGGAGCAAGTGGATATGTCATAAAGGACATTAAAAACCTTGACTTACTGGATGCCATTCGCCAAGTCGCCGAAGGCAAGATCCTGCTGGACTCTTCAATCACCTCAACGGTAGGCATCCGACTTCGCGAGGCCAGCAACCCTGCTGGCGGCATTCAAGAACTGACGGAACAAGAGCGCAAAGTGCTCGAACATATCGGTCAAGGCCTTACTAATCGCCAGATCGCCAACTCCATGTTTCTCGCGGAAAAAACCGTGAAGAACTACGTCTCATCTCTCCTTTCCAAATTGGGACTTGAACGCAGAACCCAGGCCGCAGCCCTGGCCGTTCGGCTAGGGCTATCGCGCTCTTAGTTTCGAAGGAACGCAAGGCGCCAGACCTCAGGGCCACGTTCCAAGTAATCGATACTGAATCGACCAGGTGAACGCCCCTCCAGCTGATTGAGGAGAGGGAGAGGATCGTGTGGCGCGACAAGGACCATGCCTTCGCCAATTCCAACTGAATCCAGAGCGCCAAATATCGTCGCGTGCCGAATTGCGTGCGGTACTGCGCGAGCATCGAATTCTGGCAACGTAGATGAATCCTCGTGACCGCAATTACACTCGCCGCCACAACCTTCTTCAACCTTTTCTTCTTTGCCTGTACCCAGGAGTTCGTGCATCCCGCCAAGAATGAAGGCAAGGGAAACATCTTTTAACGCAGCCAGCAAGGGCAGAATTTGTTCGTTCTCCTTGACGAGGTGGGAGTCGAAAAGCGCACCCAGGGCTTGAGCTTTTGCGGCAACAAGAACAGGATTCGAGGCCGTGCGAATTTTTTGGATCAGGGCGGCGATATCTCGATGCTCTGAAATCATGGCATCTACCAGAAGGCGCGCGGTTGGATCCTCGTGAGCTACGGGGTACATGCTTGCTTCCTCAGCCAGGGCATGCGGAATCAGTTCGGTCTCACACCACTGCAGAAGTGTCTGCTTTGACTTCTCTGCCGCAGGCAAATCCCCACTTATCGCGGTGTTCAGAGCCTTCTCTATATGACGGCCGAGAGCACCCGCCAACTGCGCATGATGTTGCATCACTGCTTCCACCGCTTGGGCATCCTGCTCGTTACTTGCCACCACGATTGTGTTCATACAAATTCCCCCACTCTCCGCTTTAATTCCTCATACAACTTTACTACACTTTATTCCGTGGAAACTACTCCTATTGCCCAGCGCTCTCGAAAGCCTCATTTTGGGCCCTTGCCCAGCGCTCAGAATAAGGATCGAGTGAGGAACCTTTCCAAAGCTCGTAGCAAGATTCTGGAACTTCTCAATCATGGCCCCTGCACCGTCTCTTCCCTTGCGATGCGCACCGGCCAACATGAGAACACCATCCGCGAGCACTTGGATGCACTCGTCGACCTGAACCTGGCAATCAAATATCACAGCACCGAGCATATGCGCGGGCGTCCGGCGTGGTTCTATCGCACTCCCGACAAGGTTGATCAATCTGACATCGGAGAATACGCCGGCCTTGCTTCGGCGCTAGCCGGAGCGATCGCAAGGAGCAGTGCACATCCGGTCAATGACGCCATCGATGCAGGCATAGCTTGGGCGCCAGAGCTCGTGAGAAATTCACAGTTGAATCACAATGGCACAATAAAAAATAACCCCATCGCTATCCGTCGGGATGTAGTCTCGGTCCTAAATCATTTGGGGTTCGCTCCAAAACAGAACGCAGATTTCGCACGAATCAAACTCACGCGATGCCCGCTACTGGATGCTGCCCGCCAAAACCCAGAGATCATCTGCAGTGTTCACCTCGGAATCATTCGTGGGGCACTCGGTGAACTTGGTGCAAATGCAATAAACATCGACAGAGTTCATCTCGCACCATTTTCAGAACCAGGTGCCTGTCTTCTAAAACTTTAAAGCTTGGCTCTCCAAATTGCTTCTGTTCCTCCACGAGGAAGACTATGAATGTCAAAACTGCCCTGCAATTTCTCTGCCCTGAACTCGAGATTGGCAAGTCCACTGCGTAATGCCCCTCCTCTAAACCCGACTCCATCATCAATGACTCTGACGACGCAACTAGTAAGCAGAGCGTTCACTTGAACTTCCACGCTTTTTGCCTGTGAATGTTTTATCGCATTTGATAGCAACTCTCTCACAACCGCAAAAACCTGCTCTGCAACCTCACCCACGATGACGGTGTCAACGGGGCCGCTAAACTCACATGAGATGCCCATCGTCGAACTGCTGCGAAGGGAAGCAACTTCCGATTGCACGCTCGTTCTTACTCCGCCAGCCCCACCATGATTTTGCAGCGCAAAAACAGAATTCCGGATTTGCTGGATTGTCGAATCGAGATTGTCGATTGCCTCTTTGACACGAAGCAGGTCTTTTTCTGGAATGTGAGGATCCTTGGTGATCGCCTGTAATGACAGACCCGTTGCAAAGAGCCTTTGTATTACCAAGTCATGCAAATCCTGTGCGATCCGTTCGCGTTCGGCCAGGACTATAACTCGATGCTGAGCTTCTTGTCCCCGCGCACGATCAATGGCGACTCCTGCAGCAGAAGCCAAGGCGCTCACCAGTTGTTCGTCTTCTTCGGTGAAATCTTCTCCCCCGTGTTTTTCAGTCAAGTAAAGGCTGCCGAAGATCTCGTCGCGTATTCGAATCGGTACACCAAGAAAGGAATTCATGGATGGATGCCCATCGGGAAATCCCACCGAAGCCGGATGAGAATGAATTGGATTGACCCGTAAGGCAGTTGGGTGAGTTAGGAGATGCCCCAGCAATCCCTTGCCCTCGGGAAAAGTCGCCATCTCATCGGCGGTCTCTTCACTGATACCGACGTAGGTGAACTCTTCGAGGGTGCCATCCTCTGCGATCGCACCCAAGGCTCCGTAGGTTGCCCCGGATATTTCAACCGCGTTCTCTACCAAGCGCAGCAGCGACGCCTTGAGATCCTCGCCCTTGGCAATATCTATTACTGCTTCCGAGAGCGCGGTCAATCGAGAAGTCATGGCACAGAGTCTGCCCAATTGCCGCGACGAATGCGAGTCAGCAGGGCTTCTCTGCCCCGTTCCTCGCGTAGTGGTACCAGGCCATAGCTGCTGCGTTCAAAGCAAAGATTCCAATTCCCCAGAAGAGGATCGTTGGAGCCATGAATGAGAGCAGAACTCCGAAGAAGAAGGGACCAAAAGCGGCAATCGCACTAACCCAACCTATGACCCCGCCAG
>JANMBV010000088.1:0-2949 GCA_031360585.1 Actinomycetes bacterium
GATCTTCATCGGCCCACCACCAGATGCAATGACCGCCATGGGCGAGAAGATCTCAGCACGAGAGTATGCAATCAAAGCGGGCGTGCCAGTAGTCCCTGGAATTGGCGAGCCAGAAATGTCGAACGTAGAGTTGTTCGACGCCTGCGCAGACTTGCAGTTTCCCTTACTCGTAAAACCAGCTGCCGGCGGTGGAGGCAAGGGCCTCCACGTTGCCCATAATCACCATGAACTTCGTGAAGTCCTTCCGATCGCACGACGGGAGGCCTTGACATCCTTTGGCGATGAAACCTTGCTCGTGGAGAAATACCTACTGCATGCCCAACACATAGAGTTTCAAGTCGTTGCCGACAACCACGGGAGCAGCACGCATCTAGGAGAGCGGGAATGCTCTCTGCAACGACGCCACCAAAAGGTCGTGGAAGAAGCGCCAGCACCGCGACTATCGCAGATCAATCGCGAGATCATGGGCGCGGCCGCCGTAGCCCTAACCTCGGCCATCGGATATCAAAACTTAGGCACGATTGAGTTTCTCGTGGACGCCGACTCCCCCGAGACTTTCTACTTCATGGAGATGAACACCCGCTTGCAAGTAGAACACCGCGTCACCGAAATGATCACGGGGTTGGACCTAGTGGAATGCCAGCTGCGACTTGCGGCGGGAGAATTACTCAAGGATGTAATTTCGACTACTCAAATCAGAGGGCACGCAATCGAAGCGCGAATCTATGCCGAGGACGCGTTCAACGATTTTCTTCCAACAGGCGGAGTCATCGGGAAATTCTCCGCAGCCAATGCACCTCACACGGTTACGGATTCCGCGATCCAAAGTGGCGCGCTTGTCTCCTCCTCATTTGATCCGATGCTGGCCAAGATTGCCTGCTGGGGCGAGGACCGACCCTCCGCACTTGCGCGCTTACAAGAAGTGCTTTCGGATACCGTTTTACTCGGAATAACCACCAACATCGATTTTCTGTTCGCCCTGTTGGACCGGACCGATGTTCAAGAATCGAATTACGACACGCAGTATCTCGAGGCGCAGCAGATCGTACGGCCACTGCCATCGGCCGAAGTTCTTTCGACCTATGCGGCAATCACGACGCAACCTTCCAAGGTTGGCTCCTGGCGCGCCGATGGTTGGCGCCTCAACGGGATGCCCTTCTCGACGATAGCGGCACATATCGACGGTGTGCGTTACGACGTGCCAACCAACACCGTCTCCTCGCTCGTTGTGGATTCTTACCGGGATGACGATGACTATTGGCTCCACCATCGATCTTTTGGAACTTGGTTAATCAAGGAGTCAAGCAACCGGCGCATATCGAAGGATCGACTCAGCGACGAGATTGTCAGTCCGATGCCGGGAGTCGTAATAGCAGTGAACGTAGCAATTGGAGATCAAGTTGAAGTCGGCGATCCCCTTGTCGTCATTGAAGCTATGAAAATGGAACATGTTGTCCGTGCAAGGCGCCCCGGCCGTGTCGTGCTATGCAATGTCGTCTTCGGTGCGAATGTGCGTGTTGGACAACTCTTACTGGAGGTGGTTGAAGATGTTTGATCGCAGCGCACTGCCCAAAGCAGTCACCGTTTACGAAGTCGGACCACGAGACGGATTGCAAAATGAATCCGTGGTAGTGCCGACTCACTTGAAAGCCGACTTGATACAGCGTCTTATTGGAACAGGAATCTCGGCAATCGAAGTTGCTAGTTTCGTCCGTCCCGATCTCGTCCCAGCACTGGCAGATGCCGATGAATTGTTGGCCGAGTTGTCACCGCTTCTAGGCGCACATCGATTGAGTGCGCTGATCCCCAATCAACGGGGTCTTGATCGCGCCCTCAAGGCAGGCGTGCGCGAGGTCGCCGTTTTTGCCAGCGCCACCGAATCGTTTGCCAAGGCGAACCTCAACAACACTGTTGCGGGTTCGCTCGACATTTTCGACCCTGTCATCAAACAAGCACGAGATGCAGGTCTGCAAGTGCGTGGGTATATCTCGATGTGCTTCGGTGATCCTTGGGAAGGAAAGGTCAGTACTGATCAAGTAGTCGATGTTGCTCAACGGTTGTTCGAGGACGGCATCAACGAACTTTCCTTGGGTGACACCATTGGCGTCGCAACACCAGGGGCCGTCATAGACCTTCTGGACGCATTCGATGCACGCGGTATTTCACGCTCCCTTCTTGCAGTTCACTTTCACGATACCTACGGGCAAGCACTCTCAAACACGCTCACCGCACTTCTTGAAGGTATAACAACTGTGGATTCCTCTATTGGGGGCCTAGGAGGATGTCCATTTGCCAAGAGCGCGACAGGAAACCTAGCCACCGAGGATCTTGTCTGGCAGCTGCACGGACTCGGGATTACCACGGGGATCAACCTCGAGGCACTACTCGACACAAGCCGATGGCTTCGCGACACGACAGGATTGACGATCCGTTCAAAAACTGCGGTCGCACTGATGGATAACAAAGGAAATGGTGAATAAGAAATGAACTCAGCCTTGATGCAGTTGTCAGAGGATCACCAAACTCTGGCCGAAACGATCCGAGATTTCGCCAACCAAGTTATCGCGCCGGTCGCAGCCAAGCATGACAGGGATCAGACCTTTCCTTACGAAGTCATCAAAAAGATGGGAGCAATGGGAATTTTTGGTCTCCCCTTCCCCGAAGAAGTCGGTGGGATGGGCGGAGACTTCCTTTCGCTCTGCCTTGCAATCGAGGAGTTGGCGCGGATCGACCAGAGCGTAGCTGTCACTCTTGAAGCGGGAGTAGGACTTGGTTCCATGCTGATCTACCAGACCGGCAGCGATGAGCAGAAAAAGCAATACCTTCCGGCACTTATTAGTGGCGAGGCGCTTGCCGGATTCGGCCTCACCGAACCTGACGGCGGCAGTGATGCCAGTGGACTACGTACAACTGCCCGACTGGAAGGCGATGAGTGGGTCATAAACGGCG
>JANMBV010000006.1:0-1944 GCA_031360585.1 Actinomycetes bacterium
CCCGATCTTCAGCGACTTCGCCAAACAGAAGCAGAAGACGATCCGAAAGCAGAACGGGCTGGGCATCTTCGATACCCAAAGCCCGTCGGACGTGCTGCGCCACCCAATCGGTCGCACGATGGTCGAGCAAAGCGTGACCAAGATCTTCCTCGCCAACCCGCAGGCGCTGCGCGAGGAATATGTCGAGGGCTTCGGCCTGAGCGACGCCGAATTCGACATCGTTCGCAGCCTGGGCGCGCAGGGCGGCCGGCGCTTCCTGGTCAAGCAGGGCCATACCAGCGCGATCTGCGAACTCGACTTGGCAGGCCTGGAGGACTTCATCACCCTGCTGTCCGCGACCACGGACAACATCGCGTTGCTCGATGAGGTGCGTGCACGGCATGGTGACGATCCGTTTCAGTGGCTTCCCGTGCTGCTTCGAGAGGTTCAGGATCGCAAGTCCCGAACCTCGAGGAGTGCCGTATGAGACTCGTACACGTCGTGCTGATAGCTGCCGCGCTTTACTTCGCGGGTGCGAGCGCGCTCGCGCAATTCGTCAAGGGCAATGAGGCCATCAAGGTCATGGCCGACGGAACCAAGAACGTGGAGACACCGCCACTGCCATCCGCGACCTTGGGCAATGCGTGTCCCGCCGCAAAAGGTGGCTGTGCAGGCGGCGGTTGGAAGATGCTGGAGTCGGTAGGAGGTCTGGTCGAGTGCACCGAAGTCTTCGCTCGAAAAGGAACATGTCGGCCATCGACATACGGGTCGGAAAAGCGGTCGCGGGTTTGGATTGTGAAGACCAAGAGCGGGTGGATGCAGTGCCAGCTGCCCGAAATAAGTGCCAAGTGCGTGAGCCTGACAAGCTTGCCGATCAGCGCGGTTCAGTAGACGAGACGGACGAACATGTTTGCCTGGGTCGGTTCTCAATTCGACGCTATCTTGAGCACGTACGTGCTCGGCGTGGTGGCATCGATCATGGCGGGCATCGCGCCCATCGCGCTGACAGCGATGACCCTTTGGGTAGGGATGTATGGCTGGGCCGTGCTGCGCAATGAGGTTTCTGAAACAGTCCCCACGTTCCTGTGGAAGGTCTTCAAGATCGGGTTGGTTCTTGCGTTTGCGCTACAGGCAGGCTTCTACGTCGCCAATGTCGCAGACACCGCGAACGCATTGGCAACCGGCGTCGCGACCACGTTCCTGCCGTCGGCTGTGGACCCGATGACCATCACGTCACCCTACGTTCTGCTGGATGCGTTCAACGAAAAGGCGTGTCACCTCGTACTCGATTTGCTTAAGGACGCGGGGATCATGCGGCTCGACCTGCTGTTCGCGGCCGTCGTGTGCTCGGTCGGCAACGTGGTCTTTCTGTGTGTTGCGATGTTCGTCGTAACCCTCGCGAAGCTGCTTCTGACATTCGTGATCGCTGTCGGGCCGATCTTCATCCTTTGTCTTGCGTGGCGCCCTACGCAACGCTTCTTCGATAGCTGGCTGTCGATGGTGCTCAACGCCGTGGTACTGACGTGGTTCGCCTTCTTTGCGCTTGGCCTCAGCGCGTTCATGGGCGATGCACTGGTGCAAGCTGTCCAACTCAACGGCGGCTTCCTCGGGCCGAAGTTCAACGTCGTCGGCGAGAGCCTCAAGTATTGCGTCGTAATGGTCCTGATGGCGATCATCTGCTTCCAGGCCCCGAGCCTGGCCTCGGCACTGACCGGCGGCGCCGCGGTACAGCAAGGCGTGCAGATGATCCAGAACGCGATGATGGTGGCCGGCCTGCGCTCCGTCTCTGCCGCGCGCGGTGCGGGCGCCGGCACGGCTGCCGCTGGCGGCGTCATCCGCGCGGGCACGGGCCTGCGCAATACAGCTGGCCGCGCCACCGGTGCGGCGGCTGTCACCGGCGCGCGCTTCGCCACAACGATGGCCACTGGCGCCGACGCGATGGTCCGCCAGGGCTATGGCGCCTCC
>JANMBV010000031.1:0-2179 GCA_031360585.1 Actinomycetes bacterium
GGCACTCACCAGCCTTGAGTACGCGGGCATGAGAAACCCGGTCATGAACGCCATGGGCGCGATGAAGCACGTTCTTACTATCGGCGTGACGGCCAGCCCGTTCTTCAAGGTTCGCAACTTGATCCGGGATAGCGTGCAGGCTATTGGTACAGGCAATCTGAGCTACAACCCGGCTCAGAATATCAGCAACGGCTGGAAATTGACCGACCCAAAAAGTGACGCATATTTCCGGTTGCTTGCAGGCGGTGGAACTATCCATTTCGGGACCATGTACGAAGGTTCTGAAGGAAAAAGGATTCAGGCATTGGTCGAATCTGGTGTTGACGCTTCGACGATCTTGAACAACGACAACAAGGTTAAAGCTTTTTACCGCAAGTTCATTGAACCGGGAGTTACGGCCTACAACGAACTGGGAAACCGGGGCGAGGCGATCAACCGGGCAACGCTGTACGACCAGCTCAGAAAGCAGGGCGTGAACCACGCCGATGCCAGTTTGCAGGCCCGCGACTTGATGGACTTCAGCATGCAGGGCAGTTTTACAACCATCCGTTTTCTGACACAGGTTGTGCCGTTCCTTAACGCGAGGATTCAAGGCTTGGCAAAACTGGGCCGCGCCGCCAATGAAAACCCGGCACGGTTTGCCATAGTGCTGGGCGCAGCGGCAGTTGTATCGCTTGGATTGCTTGCCGCTTATGGGGATGATGACGACTGGAAAAAGCGCACAGAGTCAGACCGGAATAACTTCTGGTGGTTCAAGTTTGGGGGTACGGCTTTCCGCATTCCCAAGCCTTTTGAAATCGGGGCAATTGCCACCTTGGCGGAACGCGGGTTTGAATTGGCCTTTGACAAGGAGATGACTGGTAAACGGTTCCGTGCTCAAGTGCTGACCTTGCTAGGTGATAACTTGAGCATGAACCCAGTCCCTCAAATGGTGAAGCCTATCCTTGACGTGTACGCCAACAGAAACAGCTTTACAGACGCGCCGATTGAATCCTTGAGCCAGGAGCGCCTGAAGTCTGAATACCGGTTCAACGACCGCACCAGCATGACCGCACGCGCCGCCAGTACGGGACTGAATGCGGTTACGGAACTTGTCGGTAAACAGGCATTGTCTCCAGTGCAGATTGACCACATGCTGCGTGGTTACTTCGGCTGGCTGGGGTCGTTTGTGGTGGGGGCGGCAGACGTTTTAGCACGTCCCGCAACCGGCCAACCAGGCCAGGCTACCCCTGACTATTGGAAAGTGGCGACCGGCAATATGGCAAGCGACTTGCGCGATGCGCCAAGCCGGTACGTGAGTCAAATCTATACGCAGGCCAAAGAGATTGAACAAGCCTATGGCACCTATCGGGCCTTGCTGAAAGAAGGTAAGACCCAGGAGGCGCAAGAGTTTGCCACTGAAAACCGAGAAGACTTGATGAAGTACCGCCGCATTGAAGCGGTGAAAAAACAAGAGTCCCAACTGAATGAGCGCATCCGCATGGTTGAACGATCCAACATGCCGGGGGACGCAAAGCGCGACTTGATCAGGTCAATCCAGACCCAGAAGGACCGGGTAGCGCATGCGGTGATGTGAGCTTTCGCATAAGCGATTTGGCGGAGCGGGCAGCCAGCCATCTAGTCCAAAAATTGGAATTCGGCTCTGTTAGCTTCAGCGCATCGTCAATTTCATCAATGATGCGCTCCATAAATCCCGGCACCTTTTCTGGCGGCGCATCGGTTTTGTATAGCGTAGAACCAATTACCCCGGTGTGCAGATCAACACGCACAAATCTGGGGTCTGTCATGGCCCGCCAGAACTGATGCGTGTTGCAGGCAACCATCACAACCCCAGCCCAGGCATTTGCGATTCACCCAAGAAAATACACGAGAACAGGTGAAGCACAACTGAGATTGCGATAAGCCAATGGATCAAGTGTTTCAAATTGAAACTAATTTTACTCCCCCATCCGGCCACTGAGCCGGATTTTTCATTTTAGGACTAAAACATGGGTGCTGCAACATTCACAAAGCTAGCCACGGCCAGCGACGGCACCGACGAGGGCGGGCCTGCGCTGCGCGTATTGCGCGATACCACCGGACAGGCAGGCGGCACCCACGGGCATGTCAACTGCGCCAGCTACGTCCAAACCGTCACCGGCAAAGACGAAGCGCAATTTGAATGGAACGCCCTGCACAT
>JANMBV010000080.1:0-37787 GCA_031360585.1 Actinomycetes bacterium
ACAACGCGCCATGGCTCGGAGATGTTCTCCCGGATCATCGGGCTCGTGACTCGATCAGCATGAGTGGCATAGCCCCAAGCAAACCGGCCCTTGACGCAAGAATGCCCTTCGTTGGCACCGCCTTCCTTGTACGGCACCATACGCACGAGTTCGTCTCCACGCATCTCAGCTTTGAATGTGCAGCCAACACCGCAGTATGCACAGGTCGTGAGAACTGACCTCGTTGGAGTTCCAATCGAATAAAGGGTCTTCTCCGTGAGCGCGCCAGTAGGGCAGGCCTGGACGCAGGCTCCGCACGAGACGCACTCACTTTCAATGAATGAGGTGCCTGAGGATGAAACGCGCGCCTCGAAGCCGCGGTTCTCGATTGTTAGAGCAAAAGTGCCTTGGACTTCATCGCAAGCACGCACGCACCTATTGCACACGATGCATTCAGTGGAATCGAAAGTGAAATATGGATTCGACTCATCTTTAGGAAGGTCCAAGTGAGTGCGACCCGAGTAGCGAACTTGCTTCAAGCCAACGCGCGATGCCATTGCATGCATCTCGCACTCGTCCCCTGAAGCACAGATCTCCGGGTGGTCAGACATGTAAAGTTCCATGACGCCCTGGCGTATTCGATCAAGTCGCTCGCTGTTGGAAGAAATTTTCATACCCTCGGCAACGGGGGTGGTACAGGAGGACGGCGTGCCATTTCGCCCGTCGATCTCAACGACACAGAGACGGCAAGAACCAAAGGCGTTGAGGCGGTCGGTTGCACAAAGTTTCGGAATCGAAATGCCTGCCATGGCCGAAGCCCGCATGATGGACGTCTCTGCAGGAATCGAGATAGGCACTCCGTCGATCTCCACTTGTACGGTCTCAAGACTCTGGCTCGCGGGAGTGCCGTAATCTGGCTCAATGAGCAGCGTCATCGACTATGCCCTCGCTCTCCGGTCGAAGTCTTCCCCAAAATGTAGCATCGCGCTGCGCACCGGCAATGGTGTGAGACCGCCCATCGCGCATAAAGATCCATCTGTCATCACTTCGCACAAGTCCAGAAGAAGTTGTTTGTTGCCTGGTACATCTTCTCCAAGCATGATCTTCTCGATCGTTTCGGCCCCTCGAGTTGAGCCTAGCCGACATGGAGTGCACTTGCCGCATGACTCGATGGCACAGAACTCCATCGCAAATTTGGCCTGCTGGGCCATGTCCACGCTCTCGTCAAAGACGACGATGCCACCGTGGCCGAGCATCCCACCAGCGCCAAGGAGCGACTCGTAGTCCATGGAAACATTCATTGAAGCAACGGGTAAATAAGCCCCTAATGGACCACCAATTTGAACAGCGCGGACAGCTCGCCCGCTTAAAGTTCCGGCACCGTAATCATTGACCAGGCAATCCAGGGTTACTCCAAATGCTGTTTCGACGATTCCTCCGCGCGCAATATTTCCTGCTAACTGAAATACCTGAGTGCCAACTGAGCGACCCACGCCTTTAGACATATACCTATGCGCGCCTTCTGCCAGAATCGCCGGCACGGTTGCCAATGTCAAAACATTGTTGATGACAGTCGGTTCTCCAAAAAGACCAGATATGGCCGGAAGTGGCGGCTTGGAGCGAACGATCCCGCGCTTGCCTTCTATGCTCTCCAGCATCGCTGTCTCTTCACCGCAGACATAGGACCCTCCGCCGATGCGTGTGCGAATATCGAACTTCTTCCCGCTGCCGAGTACGTCATTTCCTAGCCATCCGAATTCTCGGGCTATCCCAATCGCGTGGTTCAAAGAGTCATACGCCGCGGGATACTCCGAGCGGACGTATATGACACCTTCAGTTGCGCCAACAGCTAGGCCCGCAATGGTCATTCCCTCGAGAAGGGTGAAAGGATCCCCTTCCATCAGCATTCGGTCGGCAAAGGTTCCGCTATCTCCCTCGTCTGCATTGCAACAAATGTATTTCTGCTCACTTGCCGTCGCCATCACGGTGCGCCATTTGATTCCAGCCGGGAAGCCAGCTCCCCCTCGACCACGAAGGCCAGACTGCGTTACCTCGGTGACAATTTCTTCCTGCTCCATCGCTATAGCGCGGCGAAGACCAACAAGTCCGCCATATTCCTGGTAGTCCCCCATCGAATGCGGGTCGATGACGCCAACGCGCGCAAATGTCACGCGATCTTGCCTGGCCAACCAGGAGATGTCATCGGTCCTACCTAGTGATAATCCGTGTTCCCCGCCGATATGAAAACCCGAGTCAAAAAGTGATTCGACATCTGCCATCGTCACGGGGCCGTAGGCAACGCGTCCTTGCGGGGTTGCTACCTCCACGAGGGGCTCGAGCCAGAGTGCGCCACGAGAACCATTGCGGACGATAGAGATACTTATGCCTCGTTTTGCAGACTCCGCCTCGATCGCTCTCGCGACGTGCTCTGCACCGATTGAACGCGCGGCCGAGTCTTTGGGTATGTAGATTGTCGCTGTCATGCTCCTACCTGCTCATTGGCCAAGCTTTTCAAGCCTTGGGCAGTTGCACGGCCGACAAGTTCGCCGTTGACCATCGCCGAAGGGCCAAGTGCGCAGTTGCCTAAGCAATATACGGGCTTGAGTTCGACGTCCCCATTGGAATCATCCATTCGCGTATTGAAGGACTCCTCAACGTCTTTCACGAGATCCCGAGATCCAACCGCTTGGCAAGCCTCTGCCACGCAAATTCGAAGAACCGTCGCCGGTGGCAAGCATGTTCTCAAATCGTGATAAAAAGTCAGAACTCCATGAACATCGGCGCGAGATACATTGCATGCCTTTGCAATTTGTTCAACAGCCTGCGGAGGAACATAGCCAAACTCCTCTTGAATAGCCTGAAGGGAAATCAGCACAGGTCCTGGTTTGTCGCGCGTCAGAGCTAAGACGGGCGATGCCGCATCGAAGGACCAAGGAGCAAAAGTCATTAGAACAACCCCACCACTTTGCCATCGATGTAGTCAATACGTTCACTCGATGGAACCTTAGGCAAACCTGGCATTGTCATGATCTCTCCGCAGACCATCACGATGAATTCGGCCCCAGCTGATAGTCGTACCTCGCGAACATTGATTGCATGGCCCGTCGGCGCTCCACGTAGGGCCGCATCCGTCGAGAAGGAATATTGAGTCTTGGCAACACAGATAGGGAAGTGCCCGTAGCCACCCTCCTGCAATTCCTTGATCTTTGTGCGAACCTTGGAATCAGCGGTGACTTCGCTGGCCCCGTAGATTCGTTTTGCGACGGCATTGACCTTCTCCCAAATTGGTGCTTCGTCCGGGTAGACAAAGGTCACGGTGCTAGGTGTTTCGCAGAGTTCAACAACGGCATTGGCTAGATCGGTTGCACCCTTGCCACCGTCAGCCCAGTGGGTTGCAAGGACTATGCGAACGCCCAAACCCTCCACGCGCTTGCGGAGCAGGTTAACTTCTGCTTCTGTGTCGCTCGTAAAATGATTGATGGAAACGACCAATGGCATTCCATAAACGTCGCGGATATTGGAGACATGTTTTTCTAGATTGACAATGCCTGCTTCCAATGCTTCAAGGTTTTCGTCCGTAATGGTCTTCAGGTCTGCTCCACCGTGGTACTTCAAAGCACGGATAGTGGCAACTAGGACGCATGCTGAAGGACGAAGTCCCGATTTTCGGCATTTAATATCGATGAATTTCTCAGCTCCCAGATCGGCGCCGAATCCTGCCTCCGTAACGACATAGTCGGCAAGTTTCATCGCCGACGTTGTCGCAACCACGGAGTTGCACCCGTGGGCAATGTTTGCGAAAGGGCCGCCATGGACGAAGGCAGGCGTGTTCTCAAGGGTCTGAACCAAGTTGGGCTGGAAAGCATCTTTCAAGATGACCGTCATCGCACCTTGTGCGTTGAGATCGCTAGCAAGAACAGGCTTCTTCTCTTTCGTGTATGCGACAACAATCTTGCCGATACGAGCTTTGAGATCCTCAACCGAAGTGGCCAAGCAGAAGATAGCCATAATCTCTGAAGCAACGACGATATCGAAGCCGTCCTCGCGGGGATAACCATTACCAACTCCACCCAGAGATATCACAATGTCGCGTAATGCCCGGTCATTCATATCAACAACGCGCTTCCAGGTCACGCGACGGACATCTATGTTGAGAGAGTTACCGTGATGGATGTGGTTATCGAGAAGGGCGGCAAGCAGATTGTTTGCCAACGCGATCGCCCCAAAATCACCAGTAAAATGCAGGTTAATATCTTCCATCGGCACCACCTGGGCGTAGCCACCTCCGGCGGCCCCGCCCTTCATTCCAAAAACAGGTCCAAGAGAGGGCTCACGTAGGCAGATCATCGCATCTTTGCCGATAACGCGGAGTGCATCGCCTAGCCCGACGGACGTAGTGGTCTTGCCTTCTCCGGCTGGAGTAGGGCTGATTGCCGTAACAAGAATGAGCTTGCTGTTGGCCCGCTTTGGAAGCGAGTCGAGATATTTGAGACTAACCTTCGCCTTGTAATGACCATATGGCTCCATGTTAGATGGATCAATTCCTAGCACCGCGCCTATCTCGTTGATTGGCTTCATGGTCGCGGCTTGTGCGATTTCAATATCTGACACTTTTTAGCCCTTCATTTCTCTGATTGCTGAAGTAAGCGCGGGAATAACTTTGTGAAGGTCGCCGATAATTGCGTAATCTGCATACGCCAAGATTGGTGCCTCAGGATCTGTATTGATGACGACAATTGTTTTGCTGTTCTTACAGCCTGCGATGTGCTGCATGGCCCCACTGATGCCGGCAGCAATGTAGAGATCGGGAGCAACTTTCGTTCCTGTCTGTCCGACTTGCTCCGCATGTGGACGCCAACCAGCACTTGTGACAACTCGTGAACAACCCACGGCGCCACCGAGCAATTCCGCGAGTTCTTCCAGTTGAGCAAAGCCATCTGGTCCACCTACGCCGCGGCCTCCGGAAACAATCACTTTCGCATCAGTCAATGTCACTCCGCCTTTAGAGGATTCGCCACCACGACTCAAAACGCGAACAAGCAAATCCGAAGGATCGAGGTTTGGTTCAAAAGTCTCGACCCTAGCCGGGCCAGCACCTGAGAGCGCCTCTGCCTCGACGGAAAATGCTAAGACCGTTGCGATGAGGAGATCTGAGTGAACGTAAGCCTCTTCCAGAAGGTTGGCAGCCCACCTTGCTCGTGTGACCGAATGTGGAGCGCCAGGCGTCTTGCTCAGTGAAATGACACTGCACTCGGCAGCCATGGGTAGATCCAAGATCGTTGCCAAATGCGCCAACTGTTCATTGCCGCGAGGAGTGCCAGCAGCAAATACAGCCTCAGGCTTGAGTGTTTCAACCAATTGCGCCAGGGCTCTCCCACTCGCAGCGGGGGTGTAATCAGTCAAGCCTTCATGCTTTGCGACATGAAGAATGTGCGCACCGTATTCACCTACAACATTGGCTACATTCGCACCAACTTCTCCAACGGCCACGGCCTGCACATCGCTAGTAAGTTTGCGTGCAGCGGTAATGGCACGCAGTGAAAGAGGATCCAGTTCGCCTAAATCGTGTTCGATCAATACCAAGATCATGCGAGTATTCCTATCGTCTTGAGAACTTCGACCAATGCGGGAACTGCCTCAGGACCGCTGCCCAGCACCAGCGCACCAGCAGTATTGGACGGGGCCACGCTAAGTGAGACCTTCTCCAATCTTGGTACACGCGGAGTGGGCTTTCTATGGTCGATCGGTTTCTTCCGCGCTTGAATGCGGCCAGGAACCGATGGGTAACGAGGGATATTCAATCCGTCGCGAACTGTGATCACTGCAGGAAGTGGAACCTCGTAAATCTCGCGAGTTGCGCCAACCACACGTTCGCAGTGCGCCATTCCGTTTTCAATCTTCATGCTCTTCACATTTGTCACAATCGGGCGACTCAGCGCATGAGCAACTCGAATATGAATCTGGTATCCCGCGCTATCGGCTGACTCGGCGCCAAATATCAATAGATCGAAATTAGTTTCCTCGGCCTTAATTGCCTCAACAAGTGCCGCCGCAGTGGCTTGGGGATCCCAATCCTCTCCTTCGGTCTCAAGAAGAATTCCGCGAGTTGCACCAATTGCCAACTGCGAACGGAGTTGCTCTTCGGCATCGGTTGGTCCGAGGGTAAGCAGAGTGAGTGATCCGCCCATCTGCTCCACCAGTTGAACGCCTGCTTCAACTGCATTCTCCTCATGCGGGCTAATGCCAAAACCGAGATGCTTGGTGTCAATATCCCGTGAATCGGCAGTCAGAACAAAAGTGCTCCCCGCCAATACAACGCGCTTGAGGCAGACAAGTACATCCATTACGACAAAATCCTTTCGTTAGCAGGATCAAATAGAGGTGATGCGCCGACTCCCGCAACAGTTACTGGATACTGCTCGCCGAGGTACTCGACGAGGAATTTGGCACCCATGACCGCCTGATCAGTTGGCAAGTACGTCATGAGAACATGCTTGCCAATTGAGGGTGCTGATCCCGCGCTGGTCACGTACGAACGGCGCCCATGCGAATCCACGATGGGCGAACCATCCACATCGAGAATCGGCTCACGACCCAACATGTACCTCTTCTCCCCTGTGGAAGACCTGTGATCGTCCACGGTGAGCGAACAGAGGGTTGTAACTGGCGCACTTTCGCGATGGAGAAGGTGGGCAGTCTTGCCAATAAAATTTTGTTCCTTGAGTTTGGGAGTCTGCATTCCTGCCTCGACGACGTTGTACTCGGTTTCGAGTTCTGCGCCGTATGCACGGTAGCTCTTCTCGAGTCGACCAGTCGTTCCGTATACGCCAATACCTACCGGAATCATTGAATGAGCCTTACCTGCTTGCCAGATCAGATCCCATAACTTTTCTCCCTGCTCAATGGGAATATAGAGTTCCCATCCGAGTTCGCCCACATAGGAGATTCTCGAAGCAAGAACGCGCAGCGACCCTATTTCAATAGCGCGGCACGTACTGAATTTGAACCCTTCGTGTGAGAGATCATCGCTGGTGATGGAGGCCAGAATTTGACGAGCCAGCGGTCCCCATACTCCAATTGTCGTAAATGAGGATGTCTGATCGAAGATCTGCGCCGACCCGTCACTGGGAAGTTGGTCCGAAAACCACTTCTTATCGGCCATTCCGTGAGCCCCTCCGGTGACGATTCGGAAATGATTCTTTCCAAGACGCATGATCGTGAGGTCAGACTTGAAACCGCCGTTCTCAGCCAGGACTGGCGTGTACACAACACGTCCAACCGCAACATCCATCTGGCGCACAGCAACTTTCTGGACCACCGATAAAGCAGCGGGACCGGTGACATCAAAAATCGCGAAAGCGCTTAGGTCCACGACGCCGGCGGTTTCCCGCATCTGCAAGTGCTCCGCGTTGATGATGGGCGACCACCACCTGGCTTCCCATTCAGATGTCCGAGGCATGACTCTATCCCCGAACTTCTCGAGTAGATGGGCATTGGAGTTGTACCAGAATGGACGCTCCCAACCGACCGTTTCAAAGAACTCTGCGCCCAGTGCTTTCTCTTGACTATAAAAAGGAGAGAGGCGAATGTTGCGATTGCTCTCCCATTGTTCGAAGGGGTGGACAATTCCATAGGTTTTATTGAATCCTTCAGCGGTTCGCGCTTTCACGTGATACGTCGTCTTCTGATGCTCGTGGAACCGAGCAATATCCGATGAGTGAAGATCAATTTCGGACTGACCAAGAACCATCCACTCCGCAACGGCCTTTCCTGTGCCTGGACCTTCCTTCACCCAAACAGCAGAGGCAGTCCAAAGTCCCTTAACTTCAGGGGTCTCGCCGAGGATCGGCATCCCATCTGGAGTAAGGGAGAGGATTCCGTTGATCGCATACTTCTCGCGGACATTCTCATCACCGATGATCGATGGCATGAGCTCAAGTGAATGTTCGTCTTGGAGATCGAAATCATCTTGTGTAAAGGGAAATTCTGTCGGTGACAAGGCGGCAGCTGCATTGGAAGGAATATCCTCCGGTGTGTAAAGAATTGGTCGGTGCGCGTAAGAACCAACTTCAAGCCCCGTGCCGTGCTGGCGTTCGTACATATTGGTGTCCATATCGCGAACGATTGGCCACTCAATATCTCCACGTGAATCCGCAAAAAATGGCACTGGCCCGATGTCCTTCATCTGGTGCACCGCCGGCGTAAGGGGGATCGATGCGCCTGCCATCTGCGCAAGACGCGGGCTCCAGCAGCCAGTCGCAATCACGACATACTCAGCTTCAATATCGCCATGATCCGTGCGGACTCGCTTGATTCGGCCATCTTCAACATCCATGCCTAAAACTTCAATTTTGGCGAAACTCTGCAACGCTCCCATCTCGACGGCTTTCTCACGCATCAATGTTCCAGCGCGAAGAGAATCCACAACGCCGACACCCAGGGTGTAGAAACCACCGAGGATGACGCTCTCGTCGATGTACGGCACTAGCTCTTTGACTTCCGCTGGAGTGACCATTCGCGAGCCTTCAATACCCCAGGATTTTCCTGATGAGATTCGCCGCTGCAGCTCTTGCATTCTCGCTGGAGTACGAGCGACTTCGATGCCACCGCACTGGGTAAAGGTCCCGAGTTCGGTATATTGTCGAATGCTGTCCTTGGTGATCGCAGTCATCTCTTTAGAGTGATCAACCGGAAAAATAAAGTTTGATGCGTGTCCCGTAGAGCCGCCGGGGTTTGGTAGGGGTCCTTTGTCAATCTGCACAATGTCGCGCCATCCAAGCCGAGCCAGATGATAGGCGATGCTGTTGCCGACGATCCCCGCGCCTATGACAACTGCCTTTGCCTTGCTTGGAACTGTGCTCATGGCTCGATCCTTTTCTTCTGTTGGCTGTTAGAGATTTCTTCTGATACTTCCTTCAAAACCTTCTACATGGTCTTGCATCGCCTTCGCGGCGCCTTTCACATCGTTGTCACGGATAGCAATGAGCAACGCGCGATGCTCGATAACTGCCTCTGATAGATCTTCGACACGATCGAGGGCGAGAAACCAAATTCGAAGCGCATGGCCGTAGTACTGCTCAAGGGATGACTCTAAAAATGAATTGTGTGTGCACCGGTAGATGTGGCGGTGAATACGTTGATCAAGTTGTATCAATTTCTTCATATCGGGGTCGCCATCAATGGCATCAATCTCATCTATCAATGCCACGGTTACTTCACGATCCTCTGGAGTCGAACGTTGAGCCGCCAAACTTGCAGCCTTGATTTCAAGGACCGCGCGCACCTCGGAGATGGAGGAGAGGTTCTGAACATCAACACTTGCAACAAACATTCCTCGCCTTGGATAGACATCAACGAGCTTCTCACTTGCGAGCGCCCGAAGTGCCTCACGAATGGGAGTGCGTCCAAAGCCTAAACTGGCCATCAGCTCGCCCTCATTAATCAGCGAACCCGGTTCAAGTTCCAGAGAGACAATCATCGTGCGAATCTGGTTGTAAGCCTCGTCGGATTGCGAGACATTGGTCCTGAGTTCCCGTGTGGGGACCGCAATCATAAAATTGATGATATATCAGTATCGACCAGATAGATACATAAGACTGCCCTAATTTTACCCCTTTTCCCGGCCTTCCATCCGGCCTCCAAGGTCTGGGCCATCGTGGCGGCCGATGGAAACACCACGCACGCACGACAGTCGTTTAGGCTACTTCCCATGGCTTTTAGGCGCGGAGTTCCCAACGAAAAGGGCTGGCGTGACCTGCAGGAAGTGCCAAATCCCCCGCACGTGGGAGATTCATTCCCGAAGGTGTTTGAACCCCTTCTTGTCGTGCATCACCTTTCAGACCTCCACGTCTGTGATGCGCAATCTCCCATACGCCCCGAGTTCCTTGACCGCTGGGCAGATCCGGATAGTCCGATACGGGAGCAAGTGGGAACGATCGGTACGTACCGTCCCCATTCCATGCTCTCGCCACATGTAGTCGAAGCGATGGTTCAGTCGCTCAACCAAATGAAGGTCGGTCCGCTATCTGGACATCCGATCGACGCGGCGATCGTCTCTGGCGATACAACAGATAACGCGCAACTCAACGAAGTCAATTGGTATCTGGCACTCCTCGATGGACAACCAATTCGTCCCGACTCTGGAACTTTTGAAAGATACGAAGGCGTTATCGATGATGGATTCGAGCATTATGACGTGAAGTACTGGCATCCACACGGAACACCTACCGGCAAAATCGAAGATGACGCGCGGGCAAGATACGGGTACCCCGTGGTTCCTGGATTATTGAATGCGTGCCGAGCTCCATTCGAGGCAAGTGGACTAGACGTGCCGTGGTTTGCAGTTCACGGCAATCACGATGCCCTTTTGCAGGGCACGGTCACGCCAAATTCAGCAACCAGCATTGAAATGATGGGAAGCAAGCGCTACGAATCCCTTCCCTCATCGATGACACTAGAAGCCACGCTCGGTGCATTCAATGAGACCGGTCCTGCGGACTATCCGGCCTCAAGCGACGCCTTCTTTATCGAAGTCACCGCCGATGCCGAGCGCCGCGCGTTGGAACGCGGACAATTTGCTGCGCTTCATCTGCTTTCACCCGGATTGCCAACAGGACACGGCTTCAGTGAAAGAAATGTGGAAGAAGGGACGATGTATTACTCCACCGACATCGGAAAAGTGAAGTTGATAGTCATCGATAGCGTCAACCAGTTCGGAGGATGGCAGGGGTCATTGGACGAGGCTCAATTTGCGTGGCTAGAATCAGAGATCGCTCGCTCCACCAGGCCCGTCGTTCTATCTTCACACCATCCGCTGATGCTGATGTTCAATGACTTTTCACCTATCGGGAGACGAGTCTGTCGCGATGAGATCCGCGAAATGCTTCTTAAGTATCCGCAGGTGATCCTCTGGCTTGCCGGCCATGAGCACCGTCACCACATCGAATGGATCGGTCTAAAAAGCGGCGAAGCTGGTTTCTGGTTAGTTGAAACCGCCTCACATATCGACTGGCCACAACAAAGTCGCACGGTCGAAGTCGTTAGATCAACAGACGGGGACATTTTCATTGGCCTTAGCATCGTCGACCATATCGCGGGCACGAATTATGCCAGCGCCCAAACACCAGTTGAAATTGCGGCGCTTTCCAGATTATTGAGCGCCAACGTCTGGCAAAGACGCGAAGAATTAGGTGCCACGCACGGTTTTGGCTGGTATGAGGGAATCCCAGAGGCAAAAAATACGGTCCTTCGAATTCGCAATCGTTAGGAACCTAGAGACTAGGCATCGAGCAAGACTGATGTTGCATGAATCTCAACATTAACCGACGATCCCTCAATGAACTGCAGGGCTTGCGCACTTTGCATCGAGACGTAAAGGGTGCTGGCGTCTGCAACCATCCTAACCGAAATGCGAGTAAGGGGTCCCAGAAATGTACGGCTTACAACAGTTGCACTTGCCGCGTCCAGACCGTCACCAAGTTTCAGTGAAAGTTGCTCGGGTCTTATCAATGCCATTCCGGTCTTGCCTGCAGGCACGGCTGCATCCGAAGGGCGCAGTGCCAGCTTGTGTCCGAAAACTCTCAACTCAGTTGTTGAGAGAATTTCTGCGGGAAGAAGGTTCATGGCACCAACAAACTTGGCAACTTTAACGTTAGTTGGATTCAGATAGACCTCCTGCGGTGGTGCGCACTGCTCAAGGACACCGTGGCGCATCACGCCAACGCGGTCTGCAATTGCCATGGCCTCTTCCTGATCGTGCGTAACGAAAAGCGTGGTAGTTCCTACTTCGACTTGGATTCTCTTAATCTCATCGCGAAGTTGGGTTCGCACTTGAGCATCCAATGCCGACAACGGCTCATCTAATAAAAGTACATTGGGCTGAATTGCAAGTGCACGGGCAAGTGCCACACGTTGCTGCTGCCCACCGGAGAGTTGATGGGCTAAGCGGTTACCCATGCTTCCAAGTCCAACCAGTTCGAGAAGTTCTTGAGCTTTGGCACGACGTTTTTCTCGACCTACCTTACGAACGCGCAAGCCGTACGCCACGTTTTCAATCACACTCATTGTTGGGAAAAGAGAATAAGCCTGGAAAACCATTCCCATGTTTCGCTTGTTGGCGGGAACCCCTGCAATGTCCCTTCCGTTTATCATGATCTGCCCTTGGTGATCGGTGTCCAAGCCAGCCAGAATCCGAAGCGCTGTGGTCTTTCCACAACCTGAAGGGCCAAGGAGTGCGACTAACTCGCCTGGTGCCAATTCAAGGCTGAAATTCTCCAGAGCAACGGCTTCCCCATAGACTTTACGAAGACCTTTAAGTTGAACTGAAACTCTGTTCTCCGTTGTCACGCTGCTGCCTCCTGGGTTTTGTTAGTGCGAAAAGATTTTGGCAATATGGCAAAGACAAGGACGAGTAGCCACGCTCCAACGAGCGCAAGGACTGAAAGCGCGATTGCTGCGAGGATATGGCCCTGTGAAATATTTGCGATCCACGTCGGGAATGTATCCCAGTGCAGGATAACTGCCAGAGTGAACTCACCCAATGACAGAGCCACTGCCAGGAAGATAGCTCCGTTCACGGCGCTTCGGATTGTTGGAATGATCACAAACATCAATGTCTGACGCATGGAAGCACCCGAAGCTCTTGATGCCTCAACCAGCGTAACCAGCGGAATGGAAGAAAGTCCAACATCTAAAGCTCGGTACGTGTATGGCATTGAAATAATCACATATAGGAACGACAACTCATAGACCGTCGATTGGAGAAACACTGGGAAGGCAGTAGAGACGCCAAGCGCAAATGAAATCACTGGCACCACCAACGGAACAAGACAAATGAACTCAATTAGCCTTTTCCAACGAGCTCCGCCCAAGTGAAGATAAACAATTGTCGGAACCATGAGGACCAGAACCAAGACCGCAGTCAACATCGCCAGTCTGAAAGAAACACCAAGGTTAGTCTTAAATCCGTCTTGTTGAATTGCCCATTGGAAATTGGAGAAATTGTGAGTCGTTGCACCATTGGCCCGAAGAGAAAATTCAGTAGCGGCGACCAATGGAAAGATAAAAAACGCGCTTGCCGCAAGAAGCACAATATAATTTACATAATTGAGTTTGCGCTTCATGATTTAACCTTCGAAAAGCGAAGGACTACCAAATAAATAGCCATAACAATTATTGAGACCCCGATCATGGAGACAGCCATTGCATGGCCTAAATGCTCCTGGTTTGCCAAGACGTTTCCGTCAACAAGATTTCCGATAAGCAACGGCATCAGTGGAAGCGTGCCTGCTGTCATTGCACGCGCCGTCGCATAAGCCGAAAATGAGTTTGCAAACAGCAAGAGCGAGGTAGAAAGAAAAGCAGGGAACAGTAGCGGAACGGCAATTCGCGTAAAGTAAGAAATACGTGTTCCACCCAGCGAATCATTGGCCTCACGTAACTCTGGCTTCACATTCTCCAGGGCCGGAGAATAGATCAACACCATCAACGGGATCTGAAAAAAACAGTAGACCAAAATAATTCCGGTTGCGGAAAACATAGTAAATGAACCGGCGTACAGATTCCATCCCAATGCCTTGAGCGATTTAGTCACTAGGCCTTCCGTACCAAAGGCGGCCATAAACATAAATGCAAGTGGTACGCCACCGGTATTGGCGAGCACTGAGGCAGTTGCCGCAACGGCTTTGCGGGCACGTGAACCCGTTTTGACTATGGCGCTGGCAATCAGCGAACCTGCTACAGCGCCAATCAAAGCTGAAATTATGGACAGACGAATGGAGACATAGAACGAGTGCCCATAGACGCCTTTAAAACATTCAGCAAAATTATCTAGAGTAAATTTTCCATCATTACTAAGAAATGCATCACGGACAACAAAGACCAATGGAAAGAGAAGAAAATAGCCCACGAAGGCCAGAAATGGGAGAAGTGGCAAAATGGACCTAAAAGTCCCCTTGCCATTCTTGTATGCAAGCGGACCGGCACCCTTTCGGGCACCGGTCCGCTCAGCCACTAATTGTGACATTCTGACCTTAGATCTTTGGCCAGGCAGTCTTTAATAGTTCAGTTGCAACGCCCTGCTGTGCCAGAGTCGGTAGAACCGACTTTGGGAGACCCGAAGGAACTGAAACTGCCTTTGCAGGCGTTGTCTTTGTGCCCTTGCGGATCATCTGAAACGAAGTGATTGGCGTAGCCCCACCCATGACGTAGGTGTTCTGTCCGCCCATGGCCATTGCAAACTGCCGATCCAATGGAAGAGCCTTATCTGCTGCGGTGAAGTCAGAGGCAAGTTTGCCGTTGACCTCAGAGAACATCAACTCTTCCCATAGGCGGGCAGCTGCTGGGTGTGGAGCGGTCTTGTTGATTGCAAGTACATAAGGCGTTCCGGCAACGTTTGCATCGGATGGGTAGACACACTTCACTGTCTTGCCAATTGACGCAGCCTGAGCAATGAATCCAGAGGCGTTGTAGTCCCAACCAAGGTTAATTTTGAAAGAACCTGCTGCAAACGAGGTCGCGTTCGCAACGACAGGAACGAAGATTCCCTTTGACTTCAGCTTATGGAAGAAGTCGATACCAGGTTGGACGTTCTTGATGCTTCCACCCTTAGCAACCGCGACAGCAAAAATCGAAATCAATGCCTGCTGGGCGGCTGTTGGATCGCCTTGAATTGCGAACATGTTCTTGTAAGCAAGGTTGTCAAGGCTTGCAATTGAGGTAGGAGCAGGAGTTACCGATGCGTCGTAGCAGAGTGCAATGCTTCCAGTGTATGCGCCGTACCAGTTGCCGTTTGGATTTTTCCACGCTTTGGGAATGTCGATCCAGTTACGCACTTTGTAGTTAGCGAACAGCCCAGGTGCCTCGGCAACGTGTGAAAGTCCGATATCTACAACATCTGGCATTTTGGTCATGTTCTTTGTGGTCTTGATTGCTTCAATTTCCTGTGATGAAGATCCATCTGGGTTATCGCTAACAATCTTGATTCCGAAGACCTGGGTCATAATGTCCATGGCATCGCCATAGTCAGCCCAGTCGCGTGGGGTTGCGATGAGGTTAAGAGTGCCTTCCTTTTGGGCAGCCTTAATCAACTTTGCCATTCCACCAAACGCAGACACGTTCGGAGCCGTCGCGGCGTTAACCGCAGCATTTGCTGGCATCGCCGCAAAGGCGGTGGTCGCCAAAATCATGCCAAGCGCTCCAGAGAGGACTTTTAATTTTTTAGACACGTATGTACCTTTCTTTAAATCAAAGTTGGGGAAGGAGGGGGTTCCTTCCATAATTCTTGCCCAAATCATCGTGCATGCCAGCCAAACTGTCTATGCTCAAAGACCTATTGCGCAAAAAAAATTTGATTAACTTTTGTTATGAATTGTATTTCTCGCACATTTCTGTGAATTAACGGATAACTACTTACAAACGACGCTTCCGCGATCTCCTGTAATGAGCCGTCAAATTGAGAATGAGAATGAAAAGACCACCAAGGACTTTCGCTACAGTGGATAAAAGAATGATTGGGAGATATCCCAATTTCGGGATCACTCGCGACACGACAAACGACCTCGAGTCATTCGGCAGCACGTATGTTTGATCAAGTGCAACGCCGCCGGTAGACGCAGTAGTGATCGTAGATAGAGAACCACTCGTGGTGCTGGAAGTGACTTGGCGAGCATCTAGTCGCCAGGAGTTACCATTCCGAACGAGAAGCATGTCATTTACTTTCAGCGCGGACGCAGAAATCTGCCTACACACCATTAGGTCGCCTCTGGCAATGAAGGCGCTAGCGTGGGAAACATCGGATGCATAAACGGCCATCCCAAATGCTGAAGATAGGATGGCTGGAAAGATAGAAACCAGTAATAGATAGGCAACAAAAAGAGTATTGACGCCATGAACCCAGTCCAGCTTCTGCCTTCTACGGACGTGAACCCGTTGTCCCTTTGGCACATGGGCGCTTGCTCTGGGAACGGCAGCAGCTGGCGCTGCAATCTTCGATTCAGGCGCAGGATAATCTGCAAAAGCATCAGATACATTTTCTACAAACCTCGGAGTCTCAGCAATCGGCGCTTCGACTTTTTCGTTCTGCTTTGCCGAGTACCCGTTGACTTGCAGAACTTCTTGGACAGCTAGCTGAACCACCTCTTGTAGCGTGAGTTGAACTTGCTGCGGCACTGCTCTTTCAACCACTGGTTCGACAGGCGCTGCCTCGGTCCTTGATACAGCCTGTTCGACTACGGCCTGCGGAGCCGAAGAAAGATGCATATCCGTTCGATCAACAATTACCGAACCCTCAGGAAGGTAGATCACCAACATTTGGCCTTTTTTATCCGCCTGGTCAGGAGTTAGTTCTGGATGAGAAGATTTCGAATCGGGCGTATTTTCTTCTGTCACCATTTTTCAACTCCTTTCCCTTTCCTGGTAGGTCTCTACTAGAGCAGGCTCGCAACAGCTCCAGCCGTGGTTGCCAACTTCAAAGACGCGCCTGGAGTTGGATCAAAGATTTCAATTTGATATGGGAGATTCTTAAAGGCCATGTAGACGTGGTTCGGAGTCGCCTTAGCGTAATAGACAACGGATCCATCCGGATTCGTGACGCTTACGCCAGTCTTTAGTTTGGCCGCAGCAACGATGGTGTCGTATGCGGCGGCTACCTTGTACGTCGCGATAACGCGGTAGTTCTGACTGGTATCAGCAATGCCTTGGCCATTTGGAAGATACCTGATGTAATCCTGTCCCGCGGCAAGGTGACTGAAAGCGTACTTCGACCCGGAGACTGAACCGACCCAGAAAACCGAGCTACCCACTTTTCGTACTTCTGCGCGTAGTTGATCAGCAGAAAGTGCAACTTGGCCTGAAGAATTGGCGTTCCCCGTAGGTGTTGGTGTCGCAACAACACCGCTCGTTTGGTTTGGCAGCGCGAAAGTGACCCTCACCGGCCTCGAGGAAAACATGGCCCAAGTGAGAGCAAAACTGAGTAGCGCGCTAAATGCAGCAACAGCGAAAAAAATGGTGAAATACTTCCGGCGCGATTGATGAACGTAGTACCCGAGAAGCGGATGATGGTTATCTTTGGGCATGAATTGATCAACTACTAATGTAGTTTCTAGTTCATCTCCCGATCTCGCTGACGCCATCGTCTCTCTCGCTATCAAGACTTGATCAACATGTTATAGGTAGTGCCCTTTCCGCCGTCTTCACTTCCACTGTCTGAACTCTGGCAGGCGCCCCATTTGACTTTACCGTCAGGGGACACGCAAACTGGAACCGCTGTTCCGCCTGCGCCCGCAGGACCCGCTGGTCCTTGTGCACCAGTGTCACCCTTAGGACCGGCAACTCCTTGGCTTCCAGCAGGACCGACAGCTCCTTGGCTTCCAGCAGGACCGGCAGCTCCTTGGCTTCCAGCCAGACCTTGAGGACCTTGCGGCCCCATTGGTCCTTGAAGACCAGTCGCACCGGTCGCACCCGTAGCACCCGTATCCCCGGTCGCACCCGTAGCACCAGTCGCACCCGTAGCACCCGTAGCACCAGTCGCACCCGTAGCACCAGTCGCACCCGTAGCACCCGCTGTACCTGCGGCACCCGTAGCACCCGCTGTACCTGCGGCACCCGCTGTACCTGCGGCACCGACGCTACCTTGCGCACCTGAACTACCAACTGGACCTACCGGGCCGGTTGCACCGACGTCACCCTTGGGTCCGACTGGACCTTGAATGCCCTGGGCCCCCTGAGCTCCGGCTAGGCCGGCTAGGCCGGCTGGGCCCTCAGGACCTCGCGCCCCGGTGAATCCAATGAGACCTTGCGCCCCAGTTGCTCCAGTTGCTCCAGTTGCTCCAGTTGCTCCAGTTGCTCCTTTGGCGCCAGTTGCACCGACCAGCGAGAGATCGATTGACCAACCAAGGTTGGTTTTTGGGCCGTATAAAGCCCCTGTTGACAGGTCAATGTAGAGATCCCCGAAAATACCTTGAGTAGTGGGAGCGCCGTTTCCACTTAGAACGGATGCACCATTTTTCCCTGCGGGGCCTTGGGGTCCTGCTGGACCTCCAAGGCCTTGAATACCTTGAACACCTTGTGGACCTTGGCCACCTTGTGGACCTTGGCCACCAGTGAGTCCGATTGGACCTTGGCCACCAACTGCACCAGCGTCGCCCTTGACGCCTTGAGCGCCCGTAGCTCCTGCGGAACCTGTTAGGCCAGTCGCGCCAGTATCGCCCTTGACGCCTTGAGCGCCCGTAGCTCCTGCGGAACCTGTTAGGCCAGTATCGCCCTTGACGCCTTGAGCGCCTTGAGCGCCTTGAGCGCCTTGAGCGCCTGCGATAGGGGTCAATCCTTGCGCCTGAACGCCACCGTTACTTGTCACTTGAATTGGGCCCGCAAGATTTATAACTTCGGTGGTTGTATTCGTCCGCGACGTCTGTTGCTGTTGCTGTTGCTGTTGCTGTTGTGGTGGGTTGGTTGTAGTGATTGCTCTATTCTCACTGATAACAATCGGTCCAAAAGGCTGAGCACTGGAATTTGAAATGTTATTCGCCGTCTTTACAGCGGTAGTCTGCTTCGTTGATGTTTGTGTGGTTCCACCAAGTACCAGCGGTCCAAACGGTGAATCTTGATGGAATCCGTTGGAGATAGCGGCAGATGCAGGTGCTGCCACCGGCACAATAAACCCAAAACTTAAAATAACGGGAAGAAAAATGCGCGCCGCAGTTTTGATGTGCCGATCAAAAGATGACATCACCACAACCTCTCTGTCGACGCATTAGACTAGGGGGAAACATTTATTCGTGCGTGAAGTCTAAGCACTTAAAGGAGGGAAAGCAACCCTCTAGGGGATATTTGAAAGGCGATACAGGGGAAAGAATGGGGTGAATTATCCCTTTTGTTCGCCCAATGCAGCTAATTGTCCGCAGGCGCCCTCGATTTCGCGTCCCCTGGTGTCACGCACCGTGGTTGGCACTCCATAACTTTCTAAAATCCTGACAAATTCGGCCTCGTCCTCCGGCCGAGAAGCGGTCCACTTTGAGCCAGGGGTGGGGTTTAACGGGATCAAATTCACGTGGGCATTCCTGTTCTTTAACAACCTCCCCAGCAGATCTGCTCGCCAGGTCTGATCATTGATGTCCTTGATCATGGCGTATTCGATGGAGTAGCGACGGCCCGTCTTGTCCGCGTATGCATCCGCTGCCTGTAGAACTTCCTTGACCTTCCAACGCGAGTTGATCGGTACCAATGTATGGCGCAGTTCATCATCAGGAGTGTGAAGAGAAACAGCCAGCGTCACGGGCAAGCCTTCATTCATGAGTTTTTCAATCCCGTTTACCAAGCCAACAGTTGAAACAGTGACTGATCGCGCACTGATCCCCAAGCCGTTCGGATTGGGATCAGTGATGTTGCGAAGTGTTCGCATCACCGCGTTGTAATTGGCAAGGGGCTCGCCCATCCCCATAAAGACGATATTGGAAAGACGTGTTGGCCCTCCGGGTAACTCACCCGATTCACAGGCGCGTGCCGAGGCAACGATCTGTTCGGTTATCTCTGCCGAGGTGAGATTGCGAGTTAAGCCGGCTTGCCCAGTGGCACAAAATGGACAGTTCATTCCACAACCTGCTTGAGAGGAAATACACACAGTCGTGCGATCCGCGTAACGCATTAACACACTCTCGACCAGTACGCCATCATGAAGTCGCCACAGATCCTTGCGCGTCATTCCGTTGTCGCACGTCACTGATCGGACAAGTTCGATCAACTTAGGTGTAAAAAGTTCGGCAAGGATCGTGCGCATATCCGCTGGAATATCCGACCAGGTTTCCGGTGCCGAATTGAGATGGGTGAAGTAATGATTTGCCACCTGATTTGCACGAAAGGCAGGAAGTCCGAGTTCTTTTGCGAGTTCTCTGCGTTGATCAGGTGAGAAGTCTGCAATATGGCGCGGGGTCTTCTTCTTTAACTTGGGTTCATCAAAGACAAGTTTTATATCGCTAGGTTGGTCGGGGCGTGTCATAGGTAGCGCTTCACAATTTCAAAGGCAAGCCAGACCATAGGACCCGACAGAAGAGCAGAATCTATACGATCCATGACTCCCCCATGTCCTGGCAACAAAGTCCCCATGTCTTTTAGCGAAAGGTCGCGTTTTAGACCACTTTCAATGAGGTCACCGCTAGTGGCCGTGAACACAACTATCAGGCCAACAATGGCACCGATCCACCAGTGTTCGCGCATCAGAAAGTGAAAACTCAGCGCCCCGCCGATGACAGTAAACACGAGGGAGCCAGCAAGTCCCTCCCACGTCTTCTTCGGACTGACTCTTGGCATTAGGGCATGCCGTCCAATAAGTACTCCCACTAAGTATCCAAAAGTGTCGTTGCAGGCTATGAGTATGACGAAGGTCATCACGCGATCAAAGCCGTCGTAGGGCCGAGCAAGCAGAATGATGAAACCGGCAAGGAATGGAAGGTAAATCAGAACAAGGGTCGTTGCCGTTGCTCGCTTAACGAAGCCCTCGGGCCCCTTCCAAAGAGAGTAAACTAAAAGATTTGGAAGGCAGAATGCGGTAGCAATTGCCAATCCAGCAAGGCTCCCTCGCCACGTGGAAAGTGTCAAAATGATGGTCGCGATCACGAGTGGCGGAATTGAAATGTGAGTGTTGTCGGCGTCGAAAGCGCGAGAAATCTCACGAATTCCGAAAATAACTGCAGTACCTACGAGAACGGCAAAGAGTTCGCGGTGATACGCCAGTGCGAACCATACGACAGCAATGATCAAGGCGCCGACGGCAATTGAGGGAAGGAGTCGTCGCCCGGCTCTCTTGTTTATTGCCTCAGTGATCGCACGTAGATCGTTCATGAGCAGTGAACTCTCAAACCTCGAGGAGTTCGATCTCCTTATGCTTTAGGAGATCGTCAATTTTTGCCACGTGATCGGAGGTAACTTTCTCTAGTTCCTTTTCCCCACGGGTTAGGTCATCTTTTCCAATGTCCCCGTCTTTTTCTAACTTCTCAATTGTCTCTTTGGCACTGCGCCGAATATTTCGAAGCGAGATCTTGGCATCCTCCGCCTTCGTCTTAACCACCTTGATGTATTCCTTGCGTCTCTCCTCGGTTAGTTGAGGAAATGCAACCCGTATGACCACTCCATCATTTCCAGGGTTTACACCTAAATCCGACTCACGGATCGCCTTCTCGATCGCAGCCATCGCACCCTTATCAAAAGGGGAAATCACAGCCATGCGTGCCTCGGGCACCTGGATTGAAGCCAGTTGCGACAGAGAGGTGAAAGTGCCGTAGTAATCGACCATGATTTTGTTGAAAAGGGAAGGATTGGCACGACCCGTGCGAACGCTGGAAAAATCTTCCTTCGCCACCTCGACTGCTTTGTCCATCTTTGACTCGGCATCCTTGAGGGTGCCTGCAACATCACTCATTACTACTCCATCTCCATTGAGAAATCTGGTGCAAAAGTTTGGATCAAAAGGCGTCTATGCGACAAGAGTACCTATTACATCGCCGCGCACGGCCCGACCAATATTTCCATTGACTTTGAGATCAAAAACGATAATCGGCAACCCATTTTCACGGCAGATGCTGAAGGCAGCGGCATCGGCAACAGCCAAAGACCGAGATATCACCTCATCGTAGGAAATATTGTCGAACTTGGTGGCGCTGGGATCCTTCTTAGGATCGCTGGAGTAAACCCCATCCACGCCGCTCTTGGCCAGAAGCAACGCTTCGGCACCAATCTCCAAGGCCCTCTGGGCCGAGACCGTATCGGTTGTAAAGAACGGCATTCCCGCTCCCGCGCCGAAGATCACGACGCGACCCTTTTCAAGATGACGAATCGCACGGCGAGGAATGTAAGGCTCAGCTACCTGCCCCATGGTGATGGCAGTTTGAACACGAGTGTCGATGCCTTGCTTCTCAAGGAAATCTTGAAGGGCAAGGCAGTTCATCACCGTTCCAAGCATGCCCATGTAGTCGGCCCGCGCTCGATCCATGCCTCTTTGCTGCAACTCAGCGCCCCTGAAGTAATTTCCGCCACCAACAACGATGGCCACCTGTACACCGGTACGCACTACATCTGCGATCTGCTTTGCCACATCTTGAACAACATCGGGATCGACGCCGATTCCTTTTGCCCCACCGAAAACTTCTCCAGAAAGTTTAAGGAGCACCCGCCCGTAACTACCTCTAGTACCGGGCATGAGTGCTCCTCTCGCTAATTGCTTCAGATTCTAAAGGTCTTCGTTCTCTTTCCTTACTGACCCACGCGGAAACGCTTAAAGGCCTTCACCGCCGTGCCAGCCTCATCGAGAATCTGCTTGACCGTCTTCTTGGCATCCTTAGCAAATGCCTGCTCGATCAGGCTGACTTCCTTGACGAAACCAGTAATCCGACCTTCTACGATCTTGGTGAGGGATGCCTCTGGCTTTCCCTCGTTGCGAGCTGTCTCCTCGGCGACGTGTCGCTCGTTCTCGATGAGCTCGGCTGGGACGTCTTCGCGGCTGACATAGGAAGGCGCAAAGGCTGCAATGTGCTGAGCCACATCTTTGCCGATCTCTAGAACGTCCTTGGTCAACTGGACGACTACGCCAAGTTGTGGAGGAAGATCAGGACTCGTGCGGTGCAAGTAGATACCTACTGGCCCTTCAAGAACGGCAATGCGACGAACCTCAATCTTCTCGCCCAATGTCGCGTTGGCCTCATCAATGACATCTTGAACCTTCTTGCCAGGCTTGATCTCAGAAGCCAAGAAGGCATCAAGATCGGAGTTATTTGATTCGATCAGATGCTCCAAAAGTTCATCAGCCAGCGCCTGAAAACGCTCGCCCTTTGATACGAAGTCGGTTTCGCAATTGAGTTCGAGCATGACACCGAAATTGTTCTGCACCTTTGCGACAACAAGGCCGTTTGAAGTCAGACGACCCTCGCGCTTGGTGACGCCCTTTAAGCCCTTGACGCGGATGATCTCCACTGCTTTGTCGTAGTCACCTTCGGCCTCATCTAGTGCCTTCTTGCAGTCGAGCATCCCCGCAGCTGTGGCCTCGCGAAGTCTCTTTACATCTCCTGCTGAGTAATTCAATTTATGCCTCCGTTACGACAGCAGTCTCGGCGACCACTGGTTCTTCAACCACTTCAGGTGTCTCGGCAGGAACATGAGATTCCGCTAAGACTGGTGCGCCAGTGAGGATCTCGTTCTCCCAATCCGCCAAAGGTTCTCCGACAGAAACGGATTCCGCATCAGGCTTAACTTCTTCTTTAACGCTGGCTGCGGCACGCGCTTGCAGGCCGGCAGCAATTGCATCGGTGATGACGCGAGTAAGTAGGCCGATCGAGCGAATGGCATCGTCATTGCCTGGGATCTTGAAATCAACTTCATCTGGATCGCAGTTGGTATCGAGAATTGCAATAACTGGAATTCCCAGTTTCTTCGCCTCGGCGACAGCGAGGTGTTCCTTCTTGGTATCAACTACCCAAATCGCACTTGGCAACTTGGTCATATTGCGAATTCCGTTGAGGTTCTTGTTGAGTTTTTCGCGCTCGCGGCGAAGGACAAGCAATTCCTTCTTGGTCAAAAGTTGATCGTTGGCGCTCTCGAGTGCTTCAAGTTCCTTGAGGCGCTGGATGCGTTTGTACACGGTTGGGAAGTTGGTGAGCATTCCGCCGAGCCAACGTTCGGTGACGTATGGCATTCCAACACGTGCCGACTGCTGAATGATGGGCTCTTGAGCCTGCTTCTTTGTTCCAACATAAAGTACATGTCCACCTTTGGCCACGACGTCCTTCACGAATTCATAGGCGCTATCAATCAGGCCCAGTGACTGTTGGATATCGATAATGTAGATGCCGTTGCGTTCGGTGAAAATAAAGCGCTTCATCTTTGGATTCCATCGACGAGTCTGGTGTCCGAAGTGGACTCCGCTGTCGAGAAGTTCTCGCATTGTTACAACCGCCATGGCGGCACACTCCTTCTTGCGAACTTCTCTAAGAAATTCGCTCTCGGTTATTGGGCCAACAACGTGCTGGCCCTCTACACCTAAAACACCGACCAGCGAACTGGACCGAGGTGGTTCTAGCTAGGTGCGTGAAGTCATCGCAGTTTTGCGATGCAGCGCCAATCCTACCTGACCAACGAGCGTGCACGAGCCACCGTTTTCCCATTCAAAAAGGGGCCCGAGAGAACGAACTGAACCCCTTTTAGGGCTCTATTGAAGGTTCTTCAATAACCTTTGAACGAAGCGAGATGGTTGTTAGACCAGTTCAGCGACACACAGAGATCTACTCTCTAAAGAATTCTGAAGCTGTTTTCAGAGAAAAGGCTTCCTTACTAGACCCAATCTCCCGGAGCAATGTCAATTTGTTCCGCGCTTCCTCCAAAGATGGGTGATGACCTTCGTCAATCATCCAACAAACCACCATTGCCTCCGTGGGAGATTCAAACCACTCTCGACGCTTTCGCAGAGCTTCTGAGTGGTCGCCTTGCTTGTATACGAAATTATTGAGCACCTCTGGGTTCTCCCAGACCGACATGTTCACAAGCAACAAATCGTCGGCAAATATTCTTATCGAGGTAGCTCCGGCACCTTCATCCCTCAAACGCCATATAAATCCTGGCGCCGAATCTGCTCTAGCGTTAACGGTTTCCAGTCGAGCCACAAAATCAGCCATGCTGGGTGACTCTAAAGGCGCAATCATTTTCGCCACATTCAACTGAGCTAGATTCACGCCCCTTATCTTACGGTTACGCCCTTGGATGCGCTTGTTTGAATGCTTTTTGAAGCCTTTCTGTTGAGACATGGGTATAAATCTGGGTCGTGGCCAAAGAGGCATGGCCCAAGATTTCTTGGACGGTCCGAAGATCGGCTCCACCCTCCAAAAGATGAGTTGCCGCCGAATGACGAAGACCATGTGGTCCCATCCGCTCCACGCCTTCAAGGGCCGATAGCGCGCCATACACGACGGTGCGAACCGTGCGCTGATCGATCCGCTTGCCGCGAATGCCAACAAATACGGCACTCGCTGACTCTTTTTTCGCAAGATGTGGGCGACCATCCTTGAGCCAGGCCTTAAGGGCGCTCATTGCCGGATTGCCGATAGGAATCGTGCGCTCCTTGTTTCCTTTTCCAAGAACTCGAATCGTCTGTCTCTCGTAATCGACGTCGCCCAGATCGAGCCCGCACAATTCCGCTACTCGCGCACCACTGGCGTACAACACCTCGACCATCGCACAATCACGAAGGGCAGCGGGTGTTTCCTCTTCGCCGACACGGATCGCCAGAGCTTGCATGGCCAGCAACGCGTTTGGGATGTCTAGAACGTCTGGAAGTGTGCGATGTGCCTTAGGAATTGCAAGGGCCAGACCGACATCGGTGGAGGTCAACCCGGATTTAAGTGCCCACCTCGTGAATAAGCGGATCGAGACCGCTCTCCTAGATAGAGAGGTGCGGGCACCTCCCTTCACCTGCATCGTCGCTAGCCAAGAACGGATATGCGAAAGTTCAAGTTTTGAAATGTCGGAGATGCCCAGGGCTTGAAGATGGTAAATCAGACTTTTGAGATCACCCAAATACGCTCGATTGCTGTGGATTGAAAGATTTAGATCGTCATGCAGATGTCGCTCAAAAGATGCTAAAACCTCATCGAGTTCAGTGGCGGACACGTATCTAGGTTACTCGGGCACTCGCCCTAACCGAAGTAATCCGAAGGTAACTGCGTCCTCCAGAGCCATTGCCGATGCAGCGATCACGTTTTCGTGAACACCAACTGTGTTCCACTCGCCCTTGCCGTCGCTGGTCTCCACAAGAACCCGAGTTATGGCGCCAGTACCAAGGCGGCCTTCAAGGATGCGGACTTTGTAATCTGTGAGTTCAAGTTGTGACAGTTCAGGATAGAAGCGCATGAGGCCGGATCTAAGGGCCTTATCAAAGGCGTTAACCGGACCGTTTCCTTCGCCAGTACAAGAGATCTTTTCTCCTTGGGCAGTAAGCGTTATCTCTGCTTTGGTCACGATGCTCTGATCTGCTGATCTCTCAACTGTTGTCAGCCAGTGATCAATCGCAAAGAAACTTGGTCGAACCCCTTTCGCCTCTTCGCGAAGAAGCAATTCAAAGGAGGCATCAGCGGCTTCGAAAGTAAACCCGTGTGCCTCCATTTCCTTAACTCGTTCAACTACGCGACCGATGACTTCTCGGTTTCCCCCAAGATCGATGCCAAGTTCTTGCGATTTCAATTCAATGGAGGCACGGCCCGCCATCTCTGAAACGAGCATGCGCATGTCATTGCCAACAGAAGCTGGATCTTCATGCTGATATAAAGACGGATCCACCTTGATCGCACTTGCATGCAAACCGGCCTTGTGCGCAAAAGCCGAGACCCCGACATAGGGTTGGCGAGCACTGGGTGCGACGTTGGTCACTTCGGCTACCGCGTGAGAAATTCTAAACGCGTCTTGTAGGGCGCCTTCAGGGAGCACCTGCTGGCCCTTCTTCAATTGCAGGTTCGCAATAATCGTAACGAGGTCGGCATTTCCCGTGCGCTCCCCGTAGCCATTCAAAGTGCCCTGAACGTGAGTAGCACCGGCTGCGACCGCCGCCATCGAGTTGGCTACTGCGCAACCTGTGTCGTTGTGGCAGTGAATTCCCAAACGTGCCGATGTGTTCTGCAAAATGTCGTTCACGACATCTGAAAGTTCGTCTGGCAACATTCCACCGTTGGTGTCACATAGAGCAATGACATCGGCACCTGCTTCAGCGGCAACGCGCACAACTTCTAGTGCGTATGCGCGATTGGATCGGTATCCATCGAAGAAATGTTCGGCATCGAGGAAAACTCGCTGGCCCTCGCCGCGAAGGTGCTTGATTGAATCCGCGATCATCACCAAGTTCTCTTCAAGGCTCGTGCGCAGAGCCAGATCAACATGTCTGTCATACGCCTTGGCGACCAGGGTTACCACAGGCGCACCAGAATTTCGAAGCGCACTTAACAAAAGATCATCTGCTGCCTTGACATTGGGGCGGCGAGTGGCCCCGAAAGCCACGAACGTCGCATTCTTCAACGTTAATTCGGTTCTTGCCCGCTCAAAAAACTCGGTGTCTTTTGGGTTTGCACCTGGCCAACCACCTTCAATAAATCCGACACCTAAATCGTCCAAGTGGCGAGCAATTGCCAATTTGTCGTGGACGGAAAGATTTAGCCCCTCCTGTTGGGCGCCATCGCGCAAAGTGGTGTCGTAGATATGAAATGCATCCGAAATCATTACAGAACTTTTCGCATCCAATGATGATCGTCTTTGATAGTGCCATGTTGAATTCCAAGGAGCGTGTCGCGAATCTGCTTGGTAATTGGACCAGGTGTGCCATCACCGGTAACCCACGTGCCCTTGGCACTTTTGGCACGACCTACTGAGGTGACCACAGCGGCCGTACCGCATGCAAAGATCTCGGTGATCTCTCCACTAGCGACACCGTCGCGCCACTCATCAATGCTGATCATCACTTCTTCTGATTTATAGCCGAGATCTTTGGCAAGAGTCAGAATCGAGTCACGGGTAATTCCCGGAAGCAACGCGCCGGTCAATTTGGGTGTCACGACCGTTGCGTCAGCGCCTTTGCCCTTTACAAAGTAAAGGTTCATTCCGCCCATCTCCTCCACCCACTTGCGCTCTTTCGCATCTATCCACACGACCTGATCGCATCCTTCTTTCGCGGCTTCCTTCTGCGCGATGAGAGATGCGGCGTAGTTGCCTCCGCACTTTGCTTCACCAGTGCCGCCCGGAACAGCACGTACGTATTCCATTGAGATCCATACCGTGACCGCATTATCCGAATTGAAATAGGCGGCGGCCGGGGTTGCTATGAGCATGTAGAGAGCGCGATTTGTAGGGCGAACACCTAACCCCACTTCAGTGGCAAACATAAAAGGGCGCAGGTATAAGGACTCACCCACATTGTTGGGCACCCAACCGCCATCTTGCCGAACAAGAGCATCAAGGCTCTCTAGAAACGTCTGAGTTGGAAGTGCGGGAAGGGCTAGGCGGTCTGCACTTCTCTGGAAGCGAAGGGCATTGGCTTCCGGCCGGAAAAGGGAGATTCCGCCGTCCGGCTGGCGATATGCCTTCAAACCTTCAAAAATCTCTTGCCCGTAGTGAAAGACCATCGCAGCAGGATCTAGTGAGACTGGCGCATAGGGCTGCAGTTCGGCTTGACCCCAGCCATCGGCCTCGGTCCACTCCGTGACAACCATGTGATCTGTGTAGTACTTGCCAAAACCAGGCTTCGCTACTTTCTCGGCAAGATCCGCCGCAGATACAGGATGAGTTGAAGCTGTTATTTTGACCGCCATGGTTCTATCCCTTCAGAGCCGTTGCTAGTGCACTTCCGATTTCACTGGTGCTTCGCTTGATTGTTCCACGTGAGAGCAAGTCTTGCGCCACTACTCTTTCAACATCGGCGGCCGCGTCGTGTAAACCGAGATGGCTAAGCATCATGGCAACCGACATCACTGTGGCAGTGGGGTCGGCCAGATTCTGGCCAGCGATATCCGGTGCCGATCCGTGCACCGGTTCAAACATTGACGGGAATTTGCCAGTTGGATTTATGTTTCCAGATGCCGCAAGTCCAATGCCGCCGCAAATTGCAGCAGCAATATCGGTCAAGATATCGCCGAAGAGATTGTCAGTGACTACAACGTCAAAGCGATCAGGCTGGGTAATAAAGAACATCGAGGCAGCATCAACATGCAAGTAATCGGTGGTGATTTCCGGAAACTCTTTGGCAACTTCATTGAACGTTCGCGTCCAAAGCCCGCCAGAGTGCGTAAGAACATTGTTCTTGTGGACCAATGTGACTTTCTTTCGTGGGCGGGCCATCGCGCGTGCAAATGCGTCACGGATGACGCGCTCGGCGCCACGGCGGGTATTCAAACTCTCCTCGGTTGCGACTTCCGCGTCCGTGCCTTCGGCAAGCACCCCACCTGCGCCCACATAGGGACCTTCAGTTCCTTCGCGCACAACGATGAAATCAAGGGATTCCACGCCAGCCAATGGCGAGGCGACTCCTGGATACAAGCGCGCCGGGCGTAAATTGACGTACTGGTCAAATGCGAATCGCAATTTCAAAAGCAATCCTCGCTCCAGTACCCCGCTGGGCACGCTCGGGTGACCGACCGCACCGAGCAAGATGACATCGTTCTGAGCAAGTTCGTCAACGACAGACTGAGGCAGGACCTCCCCGGTGCGATGCCAGAATGCAGCGCCGAGGTCGTAGGTCGTCTTGGAAAAAGTAACCCCGTATTTGGCACTGACAGCATCTAGGACTTTAAGTCCCTCCGCGACGACTTCTATGCCGATTCCATCTCCCGGAATGACCGCAAGATTAAATGTCATCTTTGTCATCTACTTAAACGCCCAACGTTACAGAGCGGACAAGATTCGCACCGGTCTCTTTGGCAAGGGATTCAAGAACCGCTGGTACGACTGGCGAATCGACCGTGATGGCCATAAGTGCCTCGCCACCTTCGTGATTTCGCGCAACTTGCATGCCACCAATGTTGATGGAGGATTCGCCGAGGATATTTCCCACGGTTCCCACAACACCTGGTCGATCGGCATAGCGCATGAAGATCATGTTCTCGGAAGGTACGACATCAAGATCGTAGGAATCGATGGCCACAATCTTCTGAACCTGGCGGATGCCCATCAATGTTCCACTCACGATGACCTGCACACCACGAGATAGCGCGGCATTGAGGGTGATGATGTTGCGATGATCAGGTGAAACCTCATCGGTGGTAACAATCGTTCCAAGTCCGCGCTCTTGAGCAAGTCCTGGAGCATTTACATAGGTAACGTCCTCCGCGCCTAGACCAAGGAGTGCGCCCTTAAGAGCGCTGATGGCAAGAATGGAACAATCATGCTCGGCAATTTCGCCATGTACAGCTACCTCGATGTTGACTGGCACTTCCCCAGCCAAACCGACCAGCACACCGGCAAGTTTTTCAACGAGTGAAAGTGCAGGACGAACGTCCTCATGGATGATTCCACCCTTGACGTTCACGGCATCTGGAACGAGTTCACCGGCAAGTGCTTTTCGAACTGATACTGCAACAGCTATGCCGGCTCGCTCCTGTGCTTCATCAGTTGATGCTCCAAGGTGAGGCGTCGCCACAACTTGATCAAGGCCAAACAGTGGCGAGTCAGTGCAAGGTTCGGTAGAGAAGACATCCAGACCCGCACCTGCCACTCGACCTTCGGTAATCGCGTTGAAAAGCGCTAGCTCGTCGAGCACTCCGCCACGGGCTGCGTTAATTATCCGCACCGTGGGTTTGACCTTCTTGAGTGCTTCAACGCCAATCAGATTTGCGGTCTCTTTCGTTTTCGGCAAGTGAATCGTGATGAAATCGCTGATACCCAGCAATTCATCAAGGTCTACTAGACGCACACCCAACTGGGCCGCACGAGCGGGTTGCAAATACGGATCATAAGCAACAACCTTCATGCCGAATGCCTGCATACGCGCCGCGACCAACTGGCCGATTCGCCCGAATCCGACGATTCCAAGTGTTTTTTCAAATAATTCAACGCCCGTGTACTTAGAGCGGGCCCACTTGCCTACACGCAAAGCAGCGTGAGCGGGTGAAATATGACGTGCTGATGCCAGAAGAAGTGCAATGGCAAGTTCCGCCGCGCTGACGATGTTGGAAGTCGGTGCGTTAACGACCATGACACCGGCAGCGGTTGCTGCTGGGATCTCAACGTTATCCAAGCCGACACCAGCACGGGCAATCACCTTGAGACCTTTTGCTGCGCCAATCGCTTCTGCATCCATCTTCGTGGCGGAGCGAATAAGTACGGCATCTACGCCTTTTCTAAGAGCTTCCAGAAGTTCAGCGCGGTTTGCTCCATCGCAATTCCGCACCTCAAAATCAGGACCCAACGCCTCGAGAGTTGCTGGGCTTAGCTCTTCGGCAATCAGTACGATCGGTTTAGCCACGTGCAGCACTGCCCTCTGTGTAGTCGTCTTTGGCGTTCTTGACCCAAGACATCATCTTGCGAAGCTCACGTCCGACCGCCTCAATTGGATGCGCAGCACCCTTTGCGCGAAGGGTCTTGAACTCTGGAGCACCAGCATCTTGATCATCGATAAAGCGTTTTGCGAATGCGCCACTTTGAATATCAGCCAAAACGGCCTTCATGTTCTCTTTCACATGAGGGTCGATAACGCGTGGGCCAGAAACATAGTCACCATATTCAGCCGTGTCAGAAACTGACCAGCGCTGCTTTGCAATTCCACCTTCGTACATCAAATCAACGATGAGTTTGAGTTCGTGCAAGCATTCGAAGTAGGCAACTTCTGGCTGATAGCCCGCCTCAACCAGTGTTTCAAATCCGTACATCACGAGTTGAGATGCGCCACCGCAGAGAACTGACTGCTCACCGAATAGATCGGTCTCTGTCTCCTCGGTGAAGGTGGTAAGAATTCCACCGGCACGGAGGCCACCGATGGCCTTTGCGTATGAAAGGGTCAATGGCCAAGCATTGCCGGTTGAATCCTGCTCGACAGCGACAATGACAGGAACTCCACGACCTGCCGAGAATTCGCGGCGCACCAAGTGACCTGGTCCCTTTGGAGCAACCATGCAGACATCGACGTTAGCTGGTGGCTTGATGTAGTCGAAGCGAATATTGAAACCGTGACCAAAGAATATTGCGTCGCCGTCTTTGAGGTTTGGGAGAATTGATTCGGCATAGATGTGGCGCTGTACTGGGTCTGGCGCAAGAATCATGATGACGGTGGCTTCTTTGACGGCCTCGGCAACGGAAACCACGCGAAGTCCCGCGGCCTCTGCTTTCTCGCGCGACTTCGAACCATCGGCTAGACCGACGCGAACATCAACTCCGCTGTCACGAAGGTTAAGCGCATGAGCATGGCCCTGCGAGCCATAACCGATGACGGCGACCTTTCGACCTTGAATAATGGCCAGGTCTGCGTCTTCGTCGTGATACATCGTTGCCACGGTGTTCTCCCTTTTCTTATTCTTTGGTTTTCTTAATTCTGATAATCAGCTTGGGTGCTGATCTCGTGAAGCGTCGAAATTCCTTGCGCACTAAGCGTACGGTCGGAAAGAGCGGCCGTGCCACGCTCGAGTGCTACCAATCCGGACTGGACCAACTCCTTGATCCCGTAAGGCGTGAGCGCCTTAAGAAGCGCTTCAATATGGACGCCTTCTGCTGTGCACTCGATTGTGAGCGCCTCCTCGTCTTCATCGACCACCTTGGCGCCATATCGAGTAACGATTGCCAGGACCTCGTCGATTTTATCGGTGGCGACTTTCACAAGGAGCAACTCGCGGTGAACGGTCGAATCAGACGCCATTTCAGAAACCGCGATGACGTTGACGAGTTTGTACACCTGCGCCATAACTTGATCCAGCGCATGGCCTTCAAGGTTGAGGACGATCGTCATCCGCGACAGATCAGGATTTTCTGTCGGCCCAACGGCCAACGAGTCGATGTTGTACGCGCGACGCGAAAAAAGCGATGCAACGCGCGCCAGGACACCGGGGCTATTTTCAACGAGAACTGCGAGTGTATGTTTACTCATCACAACTCCTGCGAATCCCAGTCGGGGGCCAGTCCCCGAGCGATCATGATGTCGTCATTGGATGCGCCGGCTGCAACCATCGGCCAGACCATCGCATCTTTGAAGACTCTAAAGTCAACGACAACTGGCTGGTCGTTGATCGACATTGCTTCCTTGATTACGGCGTCCACATCTTCTGGACGCTCGCACCGAAGGCCCGCACAACCCATGGCATCTGCCAACTTAACGAAGTCGGGAATGAACTTGGATTGAAGCGAGGTATTCGAGTAGCGGCCTTCGTAGAACATGGTCTGCCACTGGCGAACCATGCCAAGACTCTCGTTATTGATGATCGCAACCTTGATCGGGATGTTATTGAGAGCGCAGGTGACCAATTCCTGATTTGTCATCTGGAAGCAACCATCACCATCAATAGCCCAGACCGTGGTATCGGGCATTCCCACCTTTGCGCCCATTGCGGCGGGAACTGCGTATCCCATCGTTCCGAGCCCGCCTGAGTTCAACCATGTGCGAGGCTTTTCATATTTCACAAACTGCGAAGCCCACATCTGGTGCTGACCAACTCCTGCAACATAGATCGTATCCGGACCAGAAATCGCTCCAATTCGTTCAATGACGAATTGAGGAGAAAGAGAGCCATCTTCTGGCTTGGTGTAACCCAATGGATAGACCTGGCGAAGGGAGGACATCTGTCTCCACCACGGGGTGAGATCGGGCTTGGATTTCTTGAATTCCTTCTGCACTGCAGGTATCAAAGCCTTGATCGTGTGCATCAGATCGCCTATGACTGCAACGTCTGCGTAACGGTTCTTCCCAATTTCTGCCGGGTCTATATCGGCGTGAATTACTTTGGCATTGACCGCGAAGGAGGAGAGTTTTCCGGTTACTCGGTCATCGAAGCGAGCGCCCAGGGTAATAAGTAGATCAGCCTTCTGCAGGGCAGTTACCGCAGCCACCGTGCCATGCATCCCGGGCATTCCCAAATGCAGGTGATGGCTGTCGGGGAACGCCCCGCGCGCCATCAACGTAGTAACAACGGGAGCGCCAATGAGTTCTGCAAGTTGCATCAGCTCTTTGCTTGCATTGGCTTTAATAACACCGCCTCCGACGTAGATAACTGGCTTCTCCGACGCGGCGATGAGTACGGCCGCATCGCGGATCGCAACATCTTCTGGTTCAACCTGCGGCTTGTAACCCGCCAAATGAATCTCGGTCGGATACTTGAAAGTCGTCATTTTCTGCAATGCGTCTTTGGCGATATCGACAAGAACTGGACCGGGCCGGCCGGTGCTTGCAATGTGGAAAGCCTCTGCAATAGCACGAGGGATGTCGGCCGGATCTGTGATCAAGTAACTATGTTTTGTGATCGGCATCGTGATGCCACGGATATCGGCCTCTTGAAACGCGTCAGTTCCAATCGCGGCCGATGGAACCTGGCCCGTGATGGCCACCATCGGCACTGAGTCCATCTGAGCATTTGCCAACGGCGTTACCAAGTTCGTCGCCCCTGGTCCGGAAGTTACGATGCAGACGCCTACACGTCCTGTTGCTTGCGCATATCCTTCGGCGGCATGGCCTGCGCCCTGTTCGTGGCGGACGAGGATGTGGCGGATCGAGGAGTCAAAGATCGGGTCATAGGCGGGAAGGATGGCGCCGCCGGGAATTCCAAACATGACATCTACGCCTGCAGCCTCCAAAGACTTCACGAGGCTAGACGCCCCAGTCATTTCTTTGCCCATCTTCCACTCCTTTCCCTTATCTGGTCATCGAAAAATTGCCGTCTTTAAATGCAAAAACCCTCAGTGATAACTGAGGGTAGCGCGGGATCTGATTGTGCTAGATCGCGCGCTTTTCAATCACTACTGATGTTCTCACGCGCATATTCTCGCGTGCACGTGAGGCACCGTCAACCTTTTGAGATTGGCATCTCATAATGTGAGAAGTGATTTTAGTCGCAGACAGCGCCTTTGCTAGCTGATCCAACCAACTTTGCATACTTGGCAAGAACACCACGGGTGTATTTATGTGGGACCGGCATGAAGTTCTCGCGTCTTTTTGCCAGTTCTCCATCATCGACCAGAAGATCAAGTGTTCGATCGACTGTATTGATGCGAACTCGATCGCCATTTTTCACGAACGCGATTGGGCCGCCCAAAGATGCTTCAGGTGCCACGTGGCCAACACAGAGACCAGTTGTTCCACCCGAGAATCGGCCATCGGTAATCAGCATTACTGATTTGCCAAGACCTGCTCCCTTGATCGCACCGGTGATCATCAACATCTCGCGCATTCCTGGCCCGCCCTTTGGACCTTCATACCTGATGACAACAACGTCGCCGGCTTGAATGGATCCGTTTTCTAGGGCGTCCATCGCTTGCTGCTCGCGTTCGAAAACTTTCGCCGGACCTTCAAAGAGATCCACATTAACGCCTGCAGTCTTAGTCACAGCGCCTTCAGGAGCAAGGGAGCCTTTAAGAACGGTAATACCTCCACCCAGGGAGAGTGGCTTGGAGATCGCATGCAAGATCGCACCATCTGGATCTGGTGGTGCGATATCAGCCAAATTCTCAGCCATAGTCTTGCCAGTAACGGTGAGGACGTCACCGTGCAATAAACCAGCATCCAGCAATGCTTTCAGAACAACCGGCACGCCACCGACTTTGTCCATGTCGCTCATGACAAATCGACCAAATGGCTTTAGGTCACCTAACAACGGAACCTTGGATCCAATGCGGTGGAAATCTTCAAGATTCAAATCCACATCTGCCTCATGAGCAATCGCCAACAAGTGAAGAACGGCGTTCGTCGAACCACCCAGTGCCATCACTGCGGTGATGGCGTTTTCAAATGCTGGCTTGGTAAGGATGTCGCGGGTTGTGATTCCTTGGCGGATCAATTCGACAACGGCAGCACCTGCCTTTACAGAGTATGCATCGCGACGGCGATCAACCGCTGGCGGCGCGGCAGAGCCTGGAAGTGAAAGACCGATTGCCTCCCCCACCGTTGCCATCGTGTTGGCTGTGTACATCCCGCCACAGGCACCTTCACCCGGGCAGACTGCTCGTTCAATTTCATCAAGCTTCTCTTGAGTGATGAGACCGCGAGCGCATGCACCCACTGCTTCGAACGCATCAATAATTGTGACGTCCTTGCCGTCCACTTGCCCCGGCAGTGTCGTTCCGGCATAAACAAAAACACTTGCGACATCAATGCGCGCTGCCGCCATCATCATCCCAGGCAGTGATTTGTCGCAGCCTGCGAATGTCACCATTCCATCAAGGCGCTCTGCCTGCATGACGGTTTCAACAGAGTCCGCAATGACTTCACGGGATACGAGCGAAAAATGCATCCCTTCGTGGCCCATCGAGATTCCATCTGATACCGAGATGGTCCCGAACTGCATCGGAAATCCGCCAGCATCGATAACTCCCTGGCGCGAGGCTTTGGCTAGGCGGTCCAGGGAGAGATTGCATGGCGTGATCTCGTTCCACGAGGAAACAATCCCGATCTGCGGTTTGACCCAGTCGCCGTCTTTCATGCCCACCGCACGCAACATCCCGCGTGCTGGAGCGCGTTCCATTCCATCGGTGACCAGACCAGATCGGGGCTTCATTGTGCTCATGGGGCAATCGTAAACGATCACCCGGCCTTGTATTGCTAAACAAATCTCTTATTCGACTGCGAGGTCCGCAAACCGGGCAAAAAGTCGATTTGGGTGTGCCACTGATCCAATGGATGGGTGGAAGCCAAACCTCTCGTAAAGTCCCATCATCTCGGGGGTTAAAGCGTCGACAATTAAATACCTCGCTCCCGCGATCTGGGAGGCCTTCTCTGCTTCAGTCACGGCGTCCGCGATAAGAATCCTGCTTAATCCCTGGCCCTGTAGCGAAATATCCAAGGCAAATTTTCCCAGCAGAAGTGCGGGAATGATGACTTGTTCGCCCTTGGCCAGCTTTTTGGGAAGTTCATCTCGACTCAAAGAGTGCGCAGTGAGGGTATAAAAGGCGACAACTACGTCATCACCAAAATGCCAAACATAAGTGCGACCGTAGCCTCGCGAACTGGCAGTTGACGCATGATTGCGAAGCCATAAATCAATCTTGGGCTCATCAGAGTCGAATTTGGCTAAATCGTGATGGCCAGCCAACTGTTCGCGAACAATTCGGCGACTCACCGAAGGTTATCGACGTTCGATTAGAGCATCAGCTTCAGCCCTGGCCTTAGCTAAAGCCGCATTAATAACCGGTGGCGCATCCAGGGCACTCAAAAGTTCCTCAAAAAAGGAAACAGGAACTCTCCAAGTTCGCTGTGCGTCGATGACTTCTTGAGCTCGCTGCAAAACAGCGTCTAGGGCAAACTTGCTTGCACTGACGCGTTCCAATTCTGCCGCTTCACGAATTTGGCGTAGAGCTTCCTCGGGCAGTCGAATTTCAAATCGCTCGGTTGCAAATGTAGTCATGGGAGCCTCCATTACCTACGGACATTGTCCGTACAAACACAGTGAAAGTCAAGAGGGTTCAAAACGCCAGGAAGGCTGATTTGCCTCGGCCATTTACGATACGGTACGGTATCGTTTCGTAAAGGTAGGGAGGCAGCCATGAGTATCACTCAGTGCATCGGCCGTCCTCGCGACAAATCCCGAGATGTAGCCATCGAGAAAGCTGCGATCGAGCTCCTTCGCGAAGTTGGTTACGAGCAAGTCACCATTGAATCGGTGGCCGCCCGCGCCCAGGTGAGCAAAGCCACGATCTACCGCAGGTGGAAGAACAAGGCGGCACTTATCGCTGATGCAGTTCACCACTACGCATTCTGCAAAGTGCCTGTTTTCGATACAGGGTCACTAAGAGGAGATCTCATTGAAGTGATCTCCGAAAAAGTAAAGTCAATGAAAAGCCCAGATGGTCAGCTGATCGCAGGGCTCATGGCAATGGCCCGTACAGACGGAGATCTAGCTGAGGTTTTAACACAATCCTTGGCGGGCTACGCAAGTACTGCACATGCGGGAATTTTCGATCGGGCCATTGCTCGAGGCGAGATCTCAAAAGGGGCAAAACGCGAAATGATCCTGCAACTCGTTCCCGCAGTGATCAGTTTCCGAATGTTCATGTCCCATCAAAGCGTCAACAAAAAATTCGTTGAGAATTTCGTCGATGAGGTTCTCCTTCCAGTTCTTCAGTACACAACCAAGTAACAACTTGCACCACGTCGCAAACCGCCACCAACGAGG
>JANMBV010000118.1:0-45546 GCA_031360585.1 Actinomycetes bacterium
CACGCATACCGGCGATCTGGCGGATCTGCATCATGTTTCCACGAGCACCAGAATCGACCATCATCCACACTGGGTTGTTGCGTGAGCTCTTGAAGTTCTCCTCCATGACCTCACCAACTTCCTTTGTGGCTTGGGTCCAGATCTCGATCAGTTCTTGACGACGTTCGTCATCGGTGATCAGACCCTTCTCGTACTGAATTTCAACCTTCTCAGCCCTGGTCTCAGATTCCTTAAGAATCGCAGCCTTCCCGGCAGGAGTCACAACATCTTCGATACCGATAGTTGCACCGGCACGTGATGCCCAATGGAAACCAAGCTCCTTCAACGCATCAAGCGTCTGAGCAACGGTGACCTTTGGATAGAACTCAGCAAGTTGTTCAACGATCTTTCCGAGTTGAGCCTTCTTGACATCATAATCTGCGAAGGGATACTCAGCAGGAAGTGCCTCGTTGAATAGCGCGCGACCAAGAGTGGTTGAGCGCGTGATTGATTCGGTGCCGTTTAGACCGTTGGACGCATCAAGGCGGATCTTGATTTTTGCTTGCAGCGAAACGGTGCGTTGATCAAAAGCCATGATGGCCTCGGCGATTGAACCAAATGCACGGCCTTCGCCAACTTCTCCGTCGCGAGCACTGGTCAAGTAGTACAGACCAAGAACCATGTCCTGGGTAGGAGTCGTGATGGGGCGTCCGTTAGCAGGTGACAAGATGTTGTTGGAAGACAACATCAAGACGCGAGCTTCGGCCTGTGCTTCAGCAGATAGTGGAAGGTGGACGGCCATCTGGTCACCGTCGAAGTCTGCGTTAAATGCAGTACAAACAAGAGGGTGAATCTGGATTGCTTTTCCTTCAACGAGCTGCGGTTCGAATGCCTGGATGCCCAGACGATGCAGGGTAGGTGCGCGGTTTAGGAGTACTGGATGCTCGGCAATAACTTCTTCCAGAACATCCCATACAACTGGACGAGCACGCTCGACCATACGCTTCGCAGACTTAATGTTCTGCGCGTGATTTAGATCCACAAGACGCTTCATTACGAAGGGCTTGAAGAGTTCCAGGGCCATCTGCTTTGGCAGACCGCACTGGTGCAATTTCAACTGTGGGCCAACAACAATGACCGAACGGCCAGAGTAGTCAACGCGCTTGCCGAGCAAGTTCTGACGGAAACGACCTTGCTTGCCCTTGAGCATGTCAGACAAGGACTTGAGCGCACGGTTACCAGGACCGGTAACTGGGCGACCACGACGGCCGTTGTCGAAGAGAGCATCTACGGCCTCTTGCAACATACGCTTTTCGTTGTTGACGATGATCTCTGGGGCGCCAAGATCAGCAAGACGCTTCAAACGGTTATTTCGGTTGATAACGCGGCGATACAGATCGTTGAGATCCGAAGTCGCAAAGCGGCCACCATCGAGTTGAACCATTGGACGTAGATCTGGCGGAATGACCGGGACAACATCTAGCACCATGGATGCTGGGTGGTTGCTCGTGGTCAAGAATGCGTTGACGACCTTGAGGCGCTTGATGGCGCGGGTCTTCTTCTGGCCCTTGCCATTCTCGCTGAGGTCGTTGAGGATCTTGTATTCGGCTTCGAGGTCGAAGGTCTCGAGGCGACGCTTTATGGCAGCGGCTCCCATGTCACCCTTGAAGTACATGCCGTAGCGATCCTTCATTTCGCGGTACAGGGTCTCATCGCCTTCGAGATCTTGGACCTTGAGGTTCTTGAAACGTGCCCATACCTGCTCTAGACGATCGAGGTCACGCTGCGAACGATCGCGAACCTGCTTGAGCTCGCGCTCTGCACTTTCACGTACCTTGCGGCGCACATCTGCCTTGGCGTCTTCTGCTTCGAGCTCAGAAAGGTCTGCCTCTAGCTTCTTTGTGCGGGCATCGAGGTCGTTGTCGCGCTTTGTCTCGATCTTGCGAATATCGTTTGCCAACTTCTTCTCAAGTTGCGGCATATCTTCTTCGCGAGCTTCTTTATCAACTTCGGTGATCATGTAGGCAGCGAAGTAAATGACCTTCTCAAGGTCCTTTGGTGCAAGATCTAAAAGGTAACCAAGTCGGCTCGGGACACCCTTGAAGTACCAGATGTGAGTAACTGGGGCAGCAAGTTCGATATGACCCATGCGCTCACGGCGAACCTTGGCGCGTGTAACTTCTACACCGCAACGCTCGCAGATGATGCCCTTGAATCGAACGCGCTTGTACTTACCGCAGTAGCATTCCCAGTCGCGAGTAGGTCCGAAGATCTTCTCATCGAATAGGCCGTCTTTTTCAGGCTTGAGGGTTCTGTAGTTGATGGTCTCTGGCTTCTTTACTTCTCCAAAGGACCACTCGCGAATGTTGTTGGCCGAGGCCAGACCGATTCGAAGTTCATCAAAAAAGTTAACATCTAACATAGTTATTCCCTCTCCCCTCAGACTTCTTCAACGCTGCTTGGCTCAACTCGTGACAAGTTGATGCCCAGCTCTTCGGCGGCACGAAATACCTCTTCATCGGTATCGCGTAATTCGATTGCAACACCCTCAGATGAGAGCACCTCAACGTTTAAACAAAGTGACTGCATTTCCTTGATCAGGACTTTGAATGACTCAGGGATGCCTGGTTCGGGAATGTTTTCACCCTTAACGATTGCTTCGTAGACCTTGACTCGACCAAGCACGTCGTCAGACTTGATGGTGAGCAATTCCTGAAGTGTGTAAGCAGCGCCATAAGCCTCAAGCGCCCACACTTCCATCTCACCGAATCTCTGGCCACCGAACTGCGCCTTACCACCCAATGGTTGCTGAGTGATCATGGAGTACGGACCGGTTGAACGCGCGTGGATCTTGTCATCGACCAAGTGGTGAAGTTTCAAGATGTACATGTATCCAACAGAAATTGGAGTTGGGTAAGGCTCGCCACTTCGACCATCAAAGAGTCGCGCTTTACCGCTGGTGCCAACAAGTTGGACACCATCACGGTTGGCCAAGGTGCTTCCGAGTAAACCTGAGATCTCATCTTCGCGCGCGCCGTCGAATACCGGCGTTGCGATGTTGGTTCCAGGGGTGCCCTTCTCGGCACCGATATCTCGGAGATGCTTTGTCCAAGCCTCATCAACTCCGGAGAGATCCCATCCTGTTTTTGCAACCCATCCAAGGTGCATTTCCAGGACCTGTCCGACGTTCATACGACCTGGAACACCGAGCGGGTTGAGGATGACATCTACTGGGGTGCCGTCTTCAAGGAATGGCATATCTTCCTGAGGAAGAATCTTGGAAATAACGCCCTTGTTTCCGTGGCGACCGGCAAGCTTGTCACCATCTTGGATCTTGCGCTTCTGTGCAACATAAACGCGAACAAGTTGGTTCACACCTGCTGGAAGCTCGAAGCCTTCTTCGCTTTCGAAGATCTTGACCCCAATAACTTTTCCGGAGTCACCGTGTGGAACCTTAAGTGAAGTGTCGCGAACTTCGCGAGCCTTCTCACCGAAGATCGCACGGAGCAGGCGCTCTTCTGGGGTTAATTCGGTCTCGCCCTTTGGCGTTACCTTTCCAACCAGAATGTCGCCGGGAACAACATCGGCACCAACGCGAATGATTCCGCGATCATCGAGATCGGCAAGAACTTCCTCTGAAACGTTAGGGATGTCGCGAGTGATCTCTTCTGCGCCAAGTTTGGTGTCGCGTGCATCAACTTCGTATTCCTCAATGTGGATAGAAGTCAAGACATCGTCTTGAACCAAACGCTGCGACAAGATGATCGCGTCTTCGTAGTTGTGGCCTTCCCATGACATAAATGCCACGAGCAAGTTCTTGCCGAGGGCCATTTCACCGTTTTCGGTACATGGACCATCGGCAATTACTGAGCCGAGTTCTAGGCGTTGGCCAGGGTTAACAATGACCTTTTGATTGTACGAAGTGCCCTGGTTTGAACGGCGGAACTTGGAAAGTGAGTAGTTCTGGTAGGTGCCGTCATCGGCCATGACGGTGACTTCATCTGCAGCAACTTCGGTAACTACGCCAGCTTTTGTTGCAATGACAACGTCACCTGCATCAACTGCTGCGCGGAATTCCATGCCGGTTCCGATAAGTGGTGCCTCCGCACGCATCAAAGGAACTGACTGACGCATCATGTTGGAACCCATCAACGCACGGTTGGCATCGTCGTGCTCCAAGAACGGAATCATTGCTGTTGCAACAGAAACCATCTGACGTGGTGAAACGTCCATGTAGTCAACTTCATCGGCCGGAATGTATTCAACTTCCCCACCACGACGACGAACAAGAACACGTGCTTCAGAGAAGTGATTATTATCAGTCAAAGGCGCGTTGGCCTGAGCAATGATGTGCTCGTCCTCCTCATCAGCTGTTAGGTAATCAACCTGATCGGTAACGCGGCCCTTGCTTACCTTGCGGTAAGGAGTCTCGATGAAACCGAAGGCGGTAACGCGACCGTAGGTTGCAAGAGAGCCGATAAGACCGATGTTTGGACCTTCAGGAGTTTCAATCGGGCACATGCGACCGTAGTGAGACGGGTGAACGTCACGAACTTCAAAGCCGGCGCGATCACGTGAGAGACCACCAGGTCCGAGAGCTGAAAGACGACGCTTGTGAGTAAGTCCAGAAAGTGGGTTGGTCTGATCCATGAACTGCGACAACTGGGAGGTTCCGAAGAACTCCTTGATTGAGGCGACAACTGGGCGGATGTTGATCAAGGTCTGAGGAGTAATCGCCTCAACATCTTGAGTCGTCATGCGCTCGCGAACAACGCGCTCCATACGGGAAAGACCGGTACGGACCTGGTTCTGAATCAATTCGCCAACCGTGCGGAGGCGACGGTTACCGAAGTGATCGATATCGTCCTTCTCAACACGAACTTCGCGGCCGTATTCCATAAGGAGTTCGCCCTTGTGGAGTGCTACGAGGTAGCGGATTGTTGCGACAATGTCTTGGATTGTCAGCAAACCCTGCTTGAGTTCAAGATCAAGACCGAGCTTCTTATTAACCTTAAAGCGGCCAACTTTTGCGAGGTCGTAACGCTTCGGGTTGAAGTAGAGGTTCTCGATCAGGTTCTGCGCGGCTTCTTTTGTTGGAGGCTCGCCAGGACGCAACTTGCGGTAAATATCTAGCAGTGCTTCATCCTGTGTCTTGACGTTGTCTTTTTCAAGAGTTGCGCGGATTGATTCGTACTCGCCGAACTCAGTAAGGATCTGTTCTTCAGTCCATCCCAATGCCTTCAGAAAGACTGTGACTGATTGCTTTCGCTTGCGGTCGATACGAACTCCGACCAAGTCCTTCTTATCAACTTCAAATTCAAGCCAGGCACCACGGCCAGGAATGATCTTCGACGTGAAGACGTCTTTATCGGAGGTCTTCTCGATCGTGCGCTCGAAATAAACGCCAGGTGAACGGACGAGCTGTGAAACAACCACGCGCTCAGTACCGTTGATAATGAATGTGCCGCGCTGAGTCATCACGGGGAAATCGCCCATAAACACGGTCTGCGATTTGATTTCACCGGTGATGTTGTTGGTGAATTCTGCGGTTACGAAGAGCGGCTGCGAATAAGTCATATCGCGCTCTTTGCAATCTTCGATTGAATACTTCGGTGGCTCAAAGCGGTGGTCTCTGAACGACAGAGACATCGAGCCCTGGAAATCCTCGATCGGTGAAATCTCCTCGAAGATCTCTTCCAATCCAGATTGATTTGGGAGCTCGCCACGGTGAGTGGTTTCGGCTACTGCGAGACGCTGACGCCAGACGTCGTTGCCCAGCAACCAGTCAACACTCTCAATTTGGAGTGCTAGGAGGTTTGGGACTTCGAGAGGTTCGCGGATCTTCGCAAATGAAATACGGCGTGGAGCAACAGATGATTTTTTTGACGCGGCCAAGAGGTGTCCTTCCGAACAAGTTTGGTGACGCACGGACAAAGGTCTCAGCCGCTATATGCATTGACCTAAAAGGATTTGTGCGAGCGGCAAGGATATAGGGACACGGCTCCGAATGTCCAACCCTGGCTTTTACCACAATCCCGACCCAAATGTCAGCGATTTCTCTGGGAAAGTGGAAGGATCCGTGGCACAGGTCACGGGGAGGACACATGGCAGCTCGCAAGTTCACATGGCGCTCGGTGACGGCCCTACTGATCATCGTTGGCATGGCCACCCCCGTCATCGGCCTGGCTAGCCGACATTCCGTCGAAGATCCCGGCTCGGGCCCCGCTCCGGCCATCTTCGGCAAGACCATCCCCTTCGATCTCTACACCCACTGCGGTATCGGGGAAATCAAGGCCTTCGGGAAGTACTTCGAGCGAGTCGGCGGAATTCTGGGAGACGGATTCGGCAACCCCCCAATCGGTTGGGACAACCCCTACGACAAGGGCACTCTCTCAGTGGTCGGCGCCTCCGCTGTGTTCCGGGACTCTCACGGGCATGAGGTGGATTTCAAACTCCTACCGAAAGCGACCGGATTCTCAACGATGTGCTCCTGAGTCTTAACCCTGAGAAATCCCCCACCAGCCCAACACTCGTGAGAGACATTCTTTCTCCGAGACAGTCAACTTCGTTTGGCCGGCCAATTCCTGCTTCCAATTTCCAGTTACCTTTCCTTCCATCATTGCACCTGTCAGTCGGTAGCCAATCAAACTTTGAACCAATTCTCTTGCATGCTCTGTCACATCACCTTTTCGAGAAAGGGCTTCAAGGTCAAAAAGATCTCGGGCCGCGTGTCGCCCAAACCACGCGGAGGCCTTCATCGCGACAAATCCATCAAACGTAGGAACACACAGCCTTGTTCGAGGCGCGTCTGAATACCGCTGAAAGATTTCTGTTAATTCAGCTGGGACCTTTTGCCATCCTCTTTGGTGCGAATCAATTACCTGTACCTTTACTTGAATAGAGGAACCACAACTTAAATTGGTGCTCTCAGCATCTCTCAACTGAGACGGTATTTTTTGCCAGTTCGCCTCGGGAAATTCCTGTTCGATGAGTTCTGGAATCTCATCAAGTTCCTGACATAACTTCTTGCGGTCTTTCGTATAGAGATCAATGTCCTCAGAGAGTCGTCCATCGGTAAGAAAAGTCCGAGACAGGGCAGTGCCTCCGTAGAAAACCATCTCGGACTTCAGGTCCTGAATCGCAGCAAGAATGTGGCTGATCGCATGATCGCGACGAACCTGCAGCTCGCTTGATGAGAAAAGACTTTGAACCTGAAGGAGTTCGCCAAGCTCAAGCATCTATCGCCCACGCCTTTAGCCGGATTAGTGCGGATCCCATCCTCTGTTCACGAATCACCGCCTGCAATTTCTTCTCGCTTACACGATCAAAGAGCGTTCGCGCCGCCTCTTGTGTTACCGCAGTTAATCCCTTCACAAGATCAGGACGTGCCGCGAGGTCAAGCGCCGTCTGTTCAATGCTGGTACACCAGCCCATGGCAAGTTCAGTGTCGATACGAATCTTCTTCAGCAAGCTAACGCTTCGCTGGACAAAAATAATTCGTCCGCAAGTTGTTTCCAGACTAGGACGCCTTTTCGGAACTGCCACAACCGCAACGGCTAAAGCTCGAGGAATCGCCCCATGAATTCTTGCAGCGGATAAATGCATTAATGCCACTTCGTTTTTCTGGTAATCGGCTTGACCAATACCTAGAGCGAGTGCCTCGATTTCTGGACGCCAATTTCCGCCACGAGAAGCCTCTGGAATATGGGCGTAGTAGCCGTGAGCTACTTTAAGAAGTACGCCTGCCTTTTCCCATCGACGGAATTCCACGTGAGGCTGGGCATAGAGACTCTCGGCATCGCGCGGGCGCAGAACTCCGCGTCCCAATGAACTTAGCGGTGACACCATGCCCCGATAATACAATGAAACATAGCAAGATGCCATGTTTCGTAACACTTTTCGGGGAAAACCCCTTTTAGGCAAACCCGAACTGATGCCCTTTATCTATGTCCCACCCCCTCATTAGGGTCTGACAATGACTAAAACGAGTAATCCTCACTCCACACCCCGTTTGGACTTCGATAGCCACGCTCCCTCTTTTTCCCAAGCCATGTCCCATCTGGAAAACGCCGCCGGCAAGGAGCTCGATCGAGTTAATTTCGATTCGCTCTTGCGTGAGTTAGTCCGTCTACGGGCTTCTCAGATAAATGGCTGCGCTTACTGCATCGACATGCACACCAAAGATGCCAGAGCAAAAGGAGAGACCGAACAGCGCCTGTACGCCTTGAGCGCGTGGAGAGACACATCTTTCTTCAGCTCTCGCGAAAGAGCCGCGCTCGCATTCACGGAGGCAGTAACGCTTCTTGCTGTTGATCATGTTCCCAGTGAAAAATTTGACGAAGTCGCCACCGAATTCGCCCCCGATGAAATTGGTGCCCTACTGAGCCTCATAATCACCATCAATGCGTGGAATGCCATCGGTGTCAGCACACATACTTGGGAACCAGGTTCGTACCAACCGTGATGAAGGCGAGATTTCTTATGGCCCTTTTGGCTAACAAGCGCTAAGCGGTACGTAAGAATTCTTCGATTGCCTGGCGCACTAACTCGGAGGATGTTTGACCTCGGCGTTTCGCCTCACGTTGAAGAGACTTCTTCAACTTCATCGGAACCCGAGCCTTGATTTCGGGCGAATGAACCCCCGGGCTCGATAGCGAAGGTCGTCCCACCACAAGTTCATGAGTCTCACGGGCAATCTGTCGCGCCCTGGCTTCAGTAATTCGACGGCCGTTCGTGTCCAGGACCACTTCTTTATCGAGATCTACGTACCGACCTATCGTGTATTTCATCTTGGCCTTTTTCATGGCCTTCCCTTCCCTCGTCGGAAATTCAATGGCATCACATGAATGATCAAAACGCCAATAGCGGTCTTAACTCCAATCACTTCTAATTCAAGCCCTCTATCATCAACGCCCTGCCAGAGAAGGCGAGCTGGTCGAACTCCGTCCGACAAAAGTTCTACTGGGTCGTTGGTCGAAATGACGAAGAAAGCCCTTTGCCTTCCAATTCGATGCCTGCGCGCCGATTGAGTAAACCGAATCTCCATACCCCACACCTAAGGGGGCATTGAGGTCAATTAATTATGCGCCTCATAAATATGTGCGTCAAGTGAATTTGTGTGGAAATGAAGAACTAGACCGCGTGCCACTTAGCAACCCGCCAAGGCGCGCTCCCCCCTTTAGACGGTAGCAACCAGGCTAAAAAGTTGCCGGTGACGTGGACGTAACCGACCCAAGTCGCCTGGCCCAAACTCCAAATTTTTGCACGGGGCACGTTCATTACGTATTGCGTGGTGTCTCCATCTCCAGATCCACTCGCCCACGCAACGAAGTCAGTACCGCAGCCGAGACTTAATCCCAATCCAGAGTTATCGAGGGAAACAATCCGCTGCACCTTGGACGGAAGCATCATGACGTGTAGGTGTCCATTTGGCCCAAGTTTTGGGTTGGGTCTCGCGGCGGCTACCACGCCGACCTCCCAAGCGAGAATTGTATTGGACGCACACATAGAAAAGGTCAGTTCATCCTTTGTCATCGGACCCGCCGTAATTAGCGTGTCGACTCCGGCCTTAAGCAACCGAATTTCATAACGATTCGCGGGCATGCTTGGATCGACGAATTTGGAGCGGAAGTAAAAGAGCCCTCGCGCGGTTGATGCCGGCAACATGGCGTGGTCCGCTGCGATCTTCAGGGGTGTGCGCGCAGCTAAGTCTCGAACCATGATTCGCGCGCCCCATCCGTGAGTGCTCTTCGAAGATGGATAGGCCATTTCCCACCAAGCGCTTTTGCCGTCCGTAGTAAGCCAATTCACCCCGGGGGGCATGGTGATGTCATCGGTCTTTATTAAATCAAAAGAATCCCCCAAGAGCTTGGCGGCCTTTTGGCCCGGTGTCATGGCGTACATTCGCCAATCTAAATTGAAGCTCGTACTTTTTGTTTCACCCCAAACAACGGCCTTACCGCCAGCTGCAGCCGCGAAAACCCCCCGCGGCTTGGCGCCGCTTTGCATGGGAAACCAGGTGCGCTTCGTCCCAATTTGAATGCCAACCTGTCCTTGCGCCTGCGAAAGATTGGGTGGGATGTATGGATATTTGCCAATGACACCACTGCCATCTTCACCGATCGCAAGCAGCGCAATCGTTGTATTAGCCCTGCTGCCTGGATCGACGGTGTACAGGTTGGTGTAGTCGCGACCCGCAACGGCGGGTTGCGCATTCTTTGTCGTCAGGGACGAAGTAATTTTCGAAGCAAAACTTTGACCCTGGAAAGTTGCAAGCAGAATCACAGCCGATACAACGGCACCACATCTCAAAAAACCGGTCTTCCTCAAAGTCCGTGCCACTTCACGACGCGCCAGGGTGCGGTCTTTCCTGAAGGAATCGGTAATGCCCAAGCCAGAATGTTGCCAGCGACAAGTACTGCGCTGAGGCCCGTCAATGAACCCAATTTCCAAATCTTTCCACTTGGTACATTCATAACGTATTGCCCAGAATCGCCCGAACCAGATCCATTTCCCCAAGCGACAAAGTTGGTACCGCAACCGAGGCTTAATCCCAAAGCGGAACTGTCGAGGCTGATGATCCGCTGAGCCTTCGTTGCTAGCGTCATCACGCGTAAGTGCCCATAAGGCTCACCATTCGGGTTCAGCCTGGCAGTACTCACCGAACCGACTCCCCAAGCCAGAAGGGTGTCGGATGCGCATAAAGAAGAAATATGTTGGTCTTTGGTGAGCAAACCTGAACTGATCAGAGTATCGACGCCATTTTTGAGTAACCGAATCTCGTAGCGACTGGATTTCATACTCGGGTCCACGTCATTCGATCGCGCGTAGATAAGTCCCCTTGCAATTGCTGTGGGCATCATCGCTTCGTCAACGGCTATTTTCAAAGGTCTGCGTGCGCCAATATCGCGGACCATAATTTTCGCACCCCATCCATTTGCGCTCTTCGAATTCGGGTACGCCATTACCCACCAGACATTTGAACCGTCCGTGGCAAGCATTTGCATTCCGGGCGGATAACGACTTTCGGTTGTCTTCAACAAATCAAACGAATCGGCTATCAACTTGGGAACACGTTGACCCGCGGTCACGGCGAACAACCTCCAATCTAAACCCATATCCGTGTTCGGTGTCTCGCCCCAAAACACGGACTTGCCAGTCGTGACTGCTTCAAAGACTTGGCGTGGCTTGGATCCAGTTTGAATCGGAAACCAAGTGCGCGTCGTGCCGATTTGGATGCCAACCTGCCCTTGCTCAATTAAGTTTCCGTGCACCCCAGGTGGGTTGTTGGAGATCACGGCGCTGCCATTCTTGCGAATGGCGAGCGGGCCAACCGATGCTCCAGATTTTCCATTTCCAGGTGAATCCATCGTGTACAGGGTGGTGTAATCACGACCTGCCATTGCGGGTTGAGCATTCTTTGTTGAAAGGGGTATGACAATTTTCGAAGCAAAACTCTGACCCTGGAAGGAAGCCAGCAATAATCCAAAAACCGTAATTACACCGAACCTGAGAAAGCGAGTCTTCTTCATGTATCAGGTATAACGCTTCGATGGTCTCGTGCGTTACTCACAATGGCGTTTATACAAAGTTTGACCACTTTCTTGTGAAATTCCGAACGCCCCCGCCGTTAGGCGAGGGCGTTCGTAGGGTGCGGCTAAATTACTTAACGGAAACTGTTGCTCCGGCTGCCTCTAGGGCTGCCTTTGCCTTCTCTACTGCTTCCTTGGTGCCCTTTTCGATCAATACTGCTGGAGCAGCATCGACGATGTCCTTGGCCTCTTTCAAGCCAAGGCTTGAATTGATGCCACGTACTTCCTTGATGACGGCGATCTTCTGAGCGCCAGCACTTTCCAAGGTGAGTGTGAACTCATCCTGTGCTGCTGTTTCTTCAGCGGCTCCGCCACCGGCTGCAGCAACTGCAACGGGTGCTGATGCCTTGACATCGAATTCTGTCTCAAATGACTTGACGAACTCTGAGAGCTCGACCAATGTCATTTCCTTGAACTGACCCAATAGGTCCTCTGTGCTGAGCTTTGCCATGATTTATTCCTTCTCTTCTTCTGTTGCTTCTACTGGGGTTTGAACTTCTTCGGTAACAACTGGGGTTTCAGCAACTGCTTCAACAGCTGGTGCTTCAGCCACAACTTCTGCAATCGGAGCTTCAGCAATAGCGACTGGGCCTTCTGCTTCTTCCTTCTTACTGCGAAGCGCATCGATGGTGCGGATGGCATTTGCCATTGTCGCCTTCATCGCGCCAGCAAGCTTGGCCAAGAGGACTTCGCGTGATTCCAGATCGGCTAGCTTGTAAATTTCGGCTGCGGTGACGTTCTTGCCTTCGTAAATTCCACCCTTGATAACAAGGAAAGGATTCTCTTTGGCGAAATCGCGCAGGCTCTTGGCCGCAACGATTGCGTCACCCTTGATGAATGCAAGCGCAGATGGTCCAGTCAGAAGTTCGGCAGGAACATCAAAGCCAGCCTCTTTTGCTGCAATCTTTGTGAGGGTGTTCTTTACTACGGAGTACTTGGTATCGCTACCGAGGTTGCGGCGAAGTTTCTTCATCAAGGTCACGGAAAGACCGCGGTACTCGGTGAGGACAGTCGCTGTGGCTGTGCGGAAATCTTCCGTCAGTTCTGCAACTGCTGCTGCTTTATCTGGGCGAGCCATTCGGTTCACCTTTCTGTCATAGATCAGATCACGCCACTCATGTAACGTAAATTTCAAACAAAGGCCTAAAAATGCAATAAACCCGATACGCATAGATGCGCACGGGTTTAACGTGAGAACCTACGCGGGATGTCTACTGACACTTAAGCGAGCACTAATCTCTTAGTTCCCGCACCAGCGGTCTTTGGTGAGAACGTAAGGGTAGGCCGTGAGGCCTACCCTCGTCAAAATGAGCGCAAAGACCGGTCCTATTTCAGGCTAGCCAAAGCGGCTGCCAAGAGATCAGTCACCTCGTTTGCGATCTGAGCCATTTCGGGGTTATCGGTGATCTCAACCATCATGGCTGGGTTGATCATTTCCACGACGGTGGCGGTATCTGATCCACGAACTACTACGTTGCACGGAAGCAGTAGGCCGATTGATGGTTCTGCAAGCAACGAGCCATATGCGAACTTGGGGTTGCAGGCGCCGAGAATAAGCTGTGGCTCGATTTCGACCCCAAGTTTGTTGCGAAGGGTGGCCTGCATATCGACCTCGCTCACAATTCCGAAACCTTGTGTCGTAAGTGCAGCACGTACTTCGGCATTGACCTCGTCGAAGGGACGGTCGATTGTTCTACTCATTCCGTAATTCATATCTCTCTCCTTGTTAGTTGGATTTGGTAGGACTTAGAAAACGAGGACTTTGTCAGCGGTCAAAGTTGCATCGGTAAGAGCTTCCATCGTTGAACGCTTTGATCCCTCAACGAGCATATCTTCGGTGATTCCGCGAGCGTCCATGCACGTGCCGCAGCATTCAATTTTTCCACCTTGTCGAGTCACGATGGAAAGCATTCGGTCTAGTTTGTAGTAACCATCTGGAGTCTTCTGGTTGGCCATGGCGGCCGTTACACCGTCGCCCATCAGAAAGACCGTCACGTCCACGTCCTCACGTTTGGCAAGAGATCCCGCCAATCGAATCGCGTTATATGTGGAATCCAGCCCGTAGGCAGATCCGTTAATGACCATCAACACCTTCATTTCGAACTCCTTAAATCTACTGGTCGGAGATATTTTTTATGCAACATTTTTTTCAACTGGCAATCCGGCCAGGCGCCATTCCAGCATTCCTTCTTGCAATCTACGCGCCTTAAACCCCTTCTTGTTGAGTGCCTTCACTGCGTCGTAGGCGAGCACGCAATATGCGCCACGGCAATAGACGACGACGTCGAGATCCTTCTCCAGGGTAGAAATAAATTCATCTAATTCTGAGAGCGGAACCGAGCGCGCACCAGGCACGTGACCCGCTTCGAATTCAAGGGCTGGCCTGACATCCAATACAACAACTTCTCCGGTGCTCAGGCTCTCAAGCAATTGCCCCCGTTCGACAGCGTCTGAAAAATCATGAGGGTCACCGCCAAGGTATTTCGTTGCCGCGCGTTCGGCATCAGCGATCTGGGCCGTCGCGACATTGCGAAGCATCGCGAAAAGTTCTCGAACTTCATCGCCATTGAGTCGGTAGCGAATAGTGGTGCCTTGGCGGCGTGTGGCAACAAGGCCAGAATCCTTCAGGGCCTGTAAGTGCATGGACGCGGTAGAAAAGCCAAGACCTGCCTCGGTTGCCAATGAATCAACGGAGCGCTCCCCCTGGGCTAGGAGATCCAGCAACTCCAGGCGCTTGGGGCTGGAGAAGCCCTTACCCATCCGGGCGAACTGCTCGTATAGAGCCGTCTTCGCCTCGCGTTTACTCATAGCCACTCCTTATTCCAGTGAAACCGAGAATACTGGAAGATCGACAGCCAAGGCAAATTGAACAACCCAGCGAAATTGGCTGCCCATTCTGGCCAGGGAATCTCCTTTGACAGGCAGTACTTCCACATATAATATCGATGTATCTAGATATCTCGATATGAATGAGAAAGGGTTGCCAGGGTGAAAACGTCCTTTATTGAAAGCGTGCGCGCCCGGGAGCCAATATCCGTGAGTGAATCTCAGGGGTTGGCCGAACTTCTGCAGACACTTGGAAATCCCACTCGATTGCGGATTCTAACCGCCTTGGAATCTGTCTGCATATCTGTAACGTCGATTACCGAGGCGACAGGGCTGCGACAACCCTCCGTCTCGCACCATCTACGGATTCTTCGAGATCGAGGTATCGTCATCGCGGAACGACGTGGCGGTTTTGTCTATTACTGTCTGGCCAATGAAGGACTTCGCACCGCGCTAGAAGCACTACGTCTGGCGACAGTGCGCGAACCCACCCTGGTCCCATGACACGAGTTGACCATGATCTCCTGGATGTTCAACGCCAACATCGGCAGATTACTTTCCAAGCACATAGGGCAATGTTTGGAAACGATGCAAGTCAGTCGGGCCGGGACACTCTTGCCCGATGATTCTGTAGACGCCGCATACGGTCACATGTTGTTCAACATGACCCAAACGACCACAGAAATCACTTCGTTGCGAGAGGAGGTACTTCGGGTACTTCGTCCCGGTGGATGGCATATATACACCGTGCGCCATAGAGGTGATTCGCATTCGAAAAAGGGAGCCTGCCACGGAAATTAGTGAAATCCATTGAAGAGCACATCAACGAATCAAATCAATCTACGGGAAGAGGCATAGCAACATGACCGAGACCATCACTGAGCCACGCGCCATTTCTATCGAGGGAGGAGTTGACTTATTACTACCTGTGGGCACACCGTTCGACGCATTGGAAGCTTTCGTTGCTTCTTGCAACGTAGGAGAATGCGGTTGCGAAGATAATTTCGTTGCTCGTGTTGCTGGGGTTGAACTCTTCGACGAGCCCGGACGGTTGCGCGTGCGCATCACCGGCAACATCACGCCAGAAGAGGTTCTCGCTGAAATGGGAAATTCGGCTGTTCAGAATCTTGCCTAGATACCAACATCGGCAAAAAGATTCCCCCTTTCGGGGGAATCTTTCAAAGCGGTGTTAGCACTTACTCGCCTGCGTTAACCTCGCGTGTGATGTTTGGATCAACTGCAATGCCAGGTCCCATCGTGGTTGAGATGATTGCCTTGCGGATGTAGCGGCCCTTCGATGCCGATGGCTTCGCGCGGTTTACTTCATCGAGGGCGGCCGCGTAATTCTCGGCCAACTGTTGCACCGTGAAAGAAGTCTTGCCGATGATGAAATGAAGGTTTGAGTTCTTATCAACGCGGAACTCGATTTTTCCACCTTTGATATCGGTCACTGCCTTTGCAACATCGGTTGTAACGGTTCCGGTCTTTGGGTTTGGCATAAGTCCACGAGGCCCAAGAACTTTTCCAAGACGACCGACCTTGCCCATCAAATCTGGTGTGGCAACAACGGCGTCGTAATCAAGACGACCCTTTGCAACCTCTTCGATCAATTCGTCCGAACCAACAATGTCGGCACCGGCGGCGCGTGCTTCGTCGGCACGAGCTCCACCTGCGAACACGAGAACGCGAACAGTCTTACCTGTTCCGTGTGGCAAGTTAACAGTGCTTCGGATTGCTTGATCGGCTTTCTTAGGATCGACACCGAGCAATAGGGCAACTTCAACGGTTGCATCGTATTTCGTGGTTGAGGTTTCGCGAGCGAGTGTCACGGCCTCAAGAGGTGTGTATAGGTGATCCTTTATAACTTTTTCCGCTGCTGCGGTGTATTTCTTACTGCGCTTCATTTCGCTCCTCTTTCAAGAACGCACCTCAAATGCGTTCTCATTCGGCTGTGGTGATACGAACCAGCGTGGTTCTCCCACATCCTCATTCCGACTTGGAATGAGGAAATGTATTAGTCGGTGACCGTGATACCCATTGAGCGTGCGGTGCCTGCGATGATCAAACTGGCGGCATCAATGTCATTGGCATTGAGGTCTTCCATCTTGGTCTTTGCGATCTCTTGAACCTGGGCCTTGGTGATTGATGCGACCTTGGTCTTGTGAGGAACGGCAGATCCCTTATCCACTCCGGCTGCCTTCAAGATCAAGCGCGAAGCCGGTGGGGTCTTTGTGACGAAAGTGAATGTGCGATCTTCATAAACGGAGATCTCAACAGGGATGATCTGTCCCTTTTGTGATTCGGTAGCAGCGTTGTACTGCTTGACGAACTCCATGATGTTCACGCCGTGCTGACCTAGAGCAGGACCAACTGGAGGCGCAGGGGTTGCAGCGCCAGCTTGGATCTGCAACTTGATCATTGCTGTGATCTTCTTCTTCGGGGCCATAGTTGTTTCTCTCTTTTTCTCTATCTAGTTTCGGGAATTAAATCTTTTGTACTTGGTGGAATGAGAGTTCCACTGGGGTCTCGCGGCCGAAAATCGAAACAAGAACCTTGAGCTTTGCTTGCTCAGGCATGATCTCGCTGATGGAGGCTGGCAGAGTGGCGAACGGACCATCCATGACCGTGACCGATTCTCCAACTTGGAAATCAACGACGCGGATTTCTGGCTTATCGGACTTCTTTACAGGGCGAGGGGCAAGAATCTTCTCTACTTCCTCGAAAGTCAGCGGACTTGGGTGGTGTGCGTTGCCAACGAAGCCTGTTACACCTGGGGTGTTGCGAACTGCCGACCACGATTCGTCGGTGAGTTCCATGCGGACAAGGACATAACCTGGGTAGATATTGCGCTTGACCTGCTTGCGCTGGCCGTTCTTGATCTCAGTAACTTCTTCTTCAGGAACTTCGATCTGGAAGATGTAATCTTCCATGTTCAGGGACTGAATTCGGTTTTGCAGGTTTCCCCTTACCTTCTTCTCATATCCTGCGTATGAGTGAACGACGAACCAGTCGCCAGCCGCTGTGCGTAGGACACGCCGGAACTCGGCATTGGGATCGTTCTCCTCATCTTCAAGATCAGAACCTTGATCTACTTCAAGATCGGCGCTGTTCTCTAAATCAGGGGTTGGGACATCTTCAGCAGGGGTCTCTTCGACAGCAACTGGTTCAACAGTTCCCGCCGCAAGGGCAGCCTCGAAGGCGTCGTTCTTTTCTTCAGACATATTGCTTCCTTATCCAAATACCAAGAAGACGATCTTGGTCAAAACCAGATCGAGAAGCGAAACAACGGCAATGATGAAGGACACGAAGACCAGAACCACTGCGGTGTAGGTGGTCAACTGCTTACGAGTCGGCCAAACGACTTTGCGAAGTTCTGAAACTACCTGACGGTAAAAAAGACCAATGCGCGCGATGAGACCAAGTTTGTTCTCTTCGCGTGGCGCGACCACATCAGTCATCGTGGGCCTTTCCTTTCGTTGGGTCGATCTCGTTGGAGCTATTTCAAGCGTGGCAGGGCAGGAGGGACTTGAACCCCCAACCGCCGGTTTTGGAGACCGGAACTCTGGCCAGTTGAGCTACTGCCCTTCAGACGGCATGGCAAAAGACCATAATCGTCAGGGGTCAGAGTGTAGAGCGTGGGAGAGGTCGGGGTCTAACTCAGGCATGGCGGCCTTAATAAAGGGGGGGCAATAACCCTGCTCCGTACGGCAGACTTGCCCCATGAGCGCCCCGCGTATTTCCTCTCGAATCGCAGCAATTGCCGAATCCGCCACTTTGGCTGTAGATGCAAAAGCCAAGGCGCTGAAGGCTGCTGGTCGACCGGTTATCGGATTTGGGGCCGGTGAACCCGATTTTCCCACCCCTGACTACATCGTGGCTGCGGCAATCGCCTCAGCAAGCGTGCCAGCCAACCATCGATACACGCCGACATCAGGTTTGCCCGAGATGCGAGCTGCGATTGTGGCCAAGACCAAGCGCGATTCCAACTATGTCGTCACCGCAGACCAAGTTCTCGTAACAAATGGCGGCAAGCAAGCGGTCTACCAAGCATTCGCCACCATCGTGGATCACGGCGATGAAGTTTTGTTGCCGACCCCGTACTGGACAACATATCCAGAGTGCGTGAAGTTAGCAGGGGGAATTCCTGTTGAAGTTTTCGCGAGCGAAGATCAAAACTATTTGGTAACCGTCGAACAACTCGAGGCGGCACGGACCCCGAAGACCAAAGTCCTCCTCTTCTGCTCCCCAAGTAACCCAACGGGTTCTGTCTATTCGCCAGCGCAAGTCAAGGCGATTGCAGAGTGGGCACTCAAGAACGAAATCTGGATCATCTCGGATGAGATCTATGAGCACTTGCTCTACGACGGGGCTACTGCACCCAGCATTCCTGTTCTCCTTCCCGAAATTGCTGACCACACAATCATTCTCAACGGCGTTGCAAAAACTTATGCAATGACAGGATGGCGCGTGGGTTGGATGATCGGTCCTAAGGACGTCATCAAGGCCGCCACAAACCTCCAATCACATTTATCGAGCAACGTCTCTAACGTCTCACAACGCGCAGCAATTGCCGCGCTCACCGGTGATCTATCGGCGGTTCACAAGATGGGTGAGGCCTTCAACCGCCGACGCAAGCTCATCGTCGGCTTGCTCAACGAAATCCCTGGATTTGTTTGCCCAATGCCCCAAGGCGCCTTCTACGTCTATCCGTCCGTAAAAGGCGTCTTGGGGAAAACCATCCGCGGAAAAACTCCTCATACATCTGCCGAATTGGCGACCTTGATTCTGGAAGAAGTTGAAGTTGCAGCAGTGCCCGGTGAAGCCTTTGGTCCTTCTGGCTATTTGCGCTTCTCCTACGCTCTCAGCGATGACGACATTGTCGAAGGAATTGGCCGCATCAAGAAACTGATTACAGAAGCGGTTTAATTTAGAGTAACTCCTACGAGATTTACTTCCGGTTCAAGGAATATCCCGAATACTTTCTGGACCTTTTCCTGCGCCTCTTTGGCGAGGGCAGCAATATCTGCCGCGGTTGCATTGCCGGAATTGGTCAACGCCAGAACGTGCTTGCTGGAAATGCGTGCACCCAAATGTGCATCCCCCTTATGAACTCCTGCATGCTCCATCAACCATGCGGCGGATGTTTTTATGCGACCGTCTGGTTGCACCCAACGGGGGGCATCTATAGGCAGAATCTCTGCAATCTCTGCACTGACAATGGGGTTGGTAAAGAACGACCCAGCCGACCAAGAATCGTGGTCTTTCGGATCTAGCAACATTCCCTTGCTCTCTCGCAATTTCAGCGTCGCCTCGCGCGTAGCAACAACCGGCGCCTTCCCGCCTACTTCGACGCTCAACGCGTTTGCCAACTCCGAATAGCGGATCGGCGCCGTCATTTCTCCAACGCGCAATTGAAATCCGACATCGAGTATCACGTAACGATCTCGTTCTGCCTTGAACCGCGAATTGCGATATGTGAAATTACATTCGGAGTTGGTAAAGGTCCTTACCATTTTCTCTTTGCGGTCATAGGTGCGCACTCGTGTGATGAACTCAGATACTTCATGGCCATAAGCGCCGATGTTCTGAATTGGGGCAGCGCCAACCGTGCCCGGAATTCCGCTCAAAGTTTCAAGGCCGGCGAATCCACGAGCGATCGCCGTCGCAACAAATGTGTCCCATACTTCTCCCGCTCCGATAGTCAGCGTTGCACCACTGCACGCATCCACCTCGGCCTCGACTTGCGAACTAGCTACGTGAATGACTACGCCTTTGAAACCTTCATCGCTCACAAGGACATTGGTGCCGCTGCCCAAAATCAGGACCGGCTTGCCGGTCTCGTCTGCCGCACGAACTGCGGCGATGATTTCAGATTCATTGCGGGCGTTGACGATTTCTTGAGCGGGTCCCCCGACGCGGAAACTTGTGTAGTCCGACAGCTGGCTCATGGATGAAAGATTAGCGACGCGGGCTCAGGATTGCATTCTTGCCGCGGAAGCGCTCAAGGATGCGGTCGTAGTTCTTCTTGGACTGCACTTCACGAAAGGTTGCCTCAACATCGTGATAACCGTGGTGGCGATCTTGCGTGAGCGGCAAGTCCATCTGTAATAGATGACCGCTTGCATGCCGGAGGTTGAGCGAGAACTCGATATCGGCGTTTCGGTAGTAGCTGGCCCGCGAGTTGAATCCACCGACTTCAAGGGCTGCCTGCCGATCAAGGGCAAGGAAGTAACTAAAAAGCACATCAACTTCTCCTATGCCCTTATCGTCGACGCTTCGCCAATCATCTTCAAGATTGATGAGGCCACCGCGCCAACCAACAGCGGCAAAAGTGCGCTCCTTCAACTCAGTGAGAACTGGGGAGATTGCATCACCCGTAAAACGCGTTGACGGATCCATGAGCACGAGATACTCGGAATTAACATTTTGCAAAAGGGCATTTGCGGCCCGACCCCACCCGCAATCTTCAACAACCTTTACTACGACTGTCTTTTCATCAACGATCTCCTCAAGTGGCCCGACTTCTTCAAGGCAGAGAATTACAATCGGGGCATCGCCGAAAGTGCGGATAGATTTAACGGTCTCTCGCGCGTCATCTTGAAAGCCAGAAACAATCATCGCTACAGCGATCTCGCACTCGTCGAGGACCGGCTTCATCAAGCGAACGGTTTCAACCAAGATGTGACGCGTTCGCTTGTGCAATTCGAAGGCGCCTGCAATATCAATTACGTCCCAGCCGGCGCCCGCAATCTCATCGCGCAGTTGATCTGCGAGCGCAAAATCCTTTCCCGCCCTTGCTGCTTGACGTTCCTGCCCTAGTTTCCAGATTGCATCTGGTGCGGTCATGACTTCGTGACCAGTGCCCTTGTCATTGCTAAGACCTTGAGCCCATTTGATGTGGCATTGATATTGAGACGAACGTTGGCGCCATCGACCTCTACCACTGTCGCAGAAAGAGTGAGATCTACTTCCTTTCCCGCAGGCACAATCACCGGCTTTACAAATCGCGCTGAGAATTCCTTTATTGCAGCAGAACCGCCTGCCCAATCAGAGACAAACTTTCCAGCAAGTGCCATGGTCAACATCCCATGTGCGATGACATCGGGCAAGCCGACGGATTTCGCGAAGATTTCATCTTGATGGATCGGATTTTGATCCCCACTGGCATCTGCATATCTTTTAAGTAGGTCGCGATCTATCCAAAAAACTCTCTCTGCAATCTCGTCTCCAACTTTGATCATGCACGCACCACCAGAGTGGACCATGTGGAAACAACCAATTCCTTGTCGGAGTGAAAATCGGATCGAACTGTCACAACTTCATTGCCAGCAAGAATTTTGTAACCCTCGATAGTCGATGCGCATTTCAAGACATCGCCAACAACTATCGGGCGATAGATTTCAAACTTCTGGTCGCCATGGACCACGCGTGACCAATCCAAACCAACCTCTGGATCGGAGAGAAGATTCTGGGACTGCTCAAGGGAGATTCGAATAGAAAAAGTAGGGGGTGCGACGGTGAGATCCTCTTCGCCAATAACGGCAGCGAAGGTGGCTATCTCAGAGGCTGTAACAGGAAATGACTCCGCACCAGGAAATGTGCGCCCGACGGAATCGGGATTGAGCATTAACGCGTTTCGCGGTGAAGGGTGGCAGCCTTGCAGCGGGGGCAGAACTTCTTGAGCTCGAGACGATCCGGGTCGTTACGACGGTTTTTCTTGGTGATGTAGTTGCGCTCTTTGCAATCGACGCAGGCCATGGTGATCTTGGGACGGACGTCCGCGCTCTTGCTTGCCATGGTCTTGCTCCTTCGCCGATTGGAACTGAATATAACTAAATATAAGAGGCGTCAGAATAGCCGACAGGGGTACTGGACGCGAAATCCGAGCGTAATCAGGCGTAACCAAGCCTAAAGACTCCTTTGAGATGGCGGCGGGCGTGCAGCATCCTGCAAAACTCGCCCGCCGTGGAGAGCATCTCCCTACAAGGTCGGTGCCGCGCCAGTCTCTGTGATGGGCAGTACATGGACGCCAGGATCGCCTGATTCGGCGTGGTAGTCCGCTTCGACGGTCTCATCGGTGCCACGCGGCAGCCGAGAGAACACCGGGGTCAAGATGAGAGCAAGGACGATATTGATCGTCACACCAATGATTCCAGTCCATATGGTGAGGTTTGTCTTTAAACCAAAGTGGCTCAACGCGAAAAGCGAACCGCCAAAGTGGCTCATCGGCAGAGCTGGCTTGGGAATCAACCAGAGCATCCAGAGTGAGGCTGACATTCCGATAATCAAACCGGCAAGCAGTGCCCAGCGGTGGAACCATCTGGTATAAAGGCCGAAGACGACCGCCGGCAGGATCTGGATGATAATGACGCCGCCGATCAACTGGAAGTCCAGGGCATACTGCACTTTGAGGAAGAGTACTGCTGCAAGCGCGCCCGCTTTGACAAGGAGCGAGACGAGTTTGCCCACCCGAGCCTCTTCATGCGCCGAGGCGTTGGGACGTAAGTATGGTTTATAGATATCGCGGGTAAAGGTGTTGGCTGCCGCGATCGACATGATTGCGGCGGGTACGAGGGCGCCGATAACGATGGCGGAGTAGGCGATTCCAGCAAACCAACTCGGAAACATCGAGTGGAAGAGCACTGGAACGATCGTGTTCGCATCGGGCTTGCCATTGACTGTTATGGGGTGAACCTTGGCAGCGATCGCCATGTAACCCAAGAGAGCCAGGCCACCGAGCATGAGGCTATAGGCTGGCAAGAAGGCCATAGTTCTCTTCACTGTGACACGGCTCTTGGCCGCCAGCACCCCAGTCATGGAGTGCGGGTATAGAAATAATGCAAGCGCTGAACCAGCGGCAAGGGTTGAATACCCCAGGTACTGGGCATTTGCTAATGTAATTCCACCCTTTTTCAACGCAACGAAGTGGTCATTCGCTGCCGTGAAAACATGTCCGTATCCTCCCAATTTATATGGAACATAAATCACGGCAACAAAGACAACAATGAAGATCAAGGTGTCTTTCACAAAGGCAATCAGAGCAGGAGCTCGTAATCCAGAAGAATATGTGAAGGCCGCCAGTACAATAAAAGCAATAAGAAGTGGCCACTCCCCTCCAATACCCATGGCCTCAATAACCGCCTTGATTCCGACAAGTTGCAATGCGATATAAGGCATCGTGGCGACGATGCCCGTAATCGCCACAAAAACGCCAAGGAGCTTGGAACCGTGACGACCGCGGACGAAGTCCGCAGCGGTGACGTAGCCCTGTCGGTGAGCAACCGACCAGAGCCGGGCCGCGACTAGAAAAACCATGGGGTAGACCACGATCGTGTATGGAACCGCGAAAAACCCGATCGCGCCGGCCCCAAAGATCAGTGCGGGGATCGCGACGAAGGTGTAGGCGGTGTACAGATCGCCGCCGAGCAGAAACCATGTGACCCAACCGCCAAACTTGCGACCACCAAGTCCCCATTCATTCAGGTTGGAGAGTGTTTCTCCGCGTCGCCATCGAGAGGCGAAAAAACCCATCGCCGCAACTACTAAGAATATGACGACGACGATCGTGAACTCTGTTGCATTGAAGGAAACCGACATCAGCGTTCACCCCTCGTGGTACGAAAGACGATCCACGTACAGACCACGCTGATCGGGATCCATGCAAGTTGGTACCAGTAGAAAAACGGTATGCCGCCGAGAGATGGCGACGTGAAGTTGTAGAAAGCAGGAACGAGAGTTCCAACAAGTGGAACAAGTAGAAGCCAGTTGACAGGCTGATAATTGAAGCGGCGAGGACCACCCGAATCAGCACCTGGAATCTTTGAATAGCTCACATTTCCCCCATCTTGGGAGAGCACACCACTCTGCGAGTGATCGTGGTCACACCGATTCGTCGGAACGTAACACTCAGAGTTCTACATTTCAATACTTGACACATACGTTTTATCTCGAGGCAAGAGTCGCAAACACCCTAGGGGTGCTTGCGACTACTTTCTTGTAGCGGAGGCCGGATTTGAACCGGCGACCAAGCGATTATGAGCCGCTTGCTCTACCAAGCTGAGCTACCCCGCCGAGCCCCCCAACGGAATCGAACCGTTGACCTTTTCCTTACCATGGAAACGCTCTACCAACTGAGCTAGGGGGGCGCACAATGCTTGTGAAGCGTACAGGTTCACGCCTGTATTCGAAAAATCATCGCTTTCCCAGCCGCTATTTTGATGGATCAAGGGTGACCTTGCCGAAAGTCTTCCTCGCCAGCATGTCTTGGTGAGCCAGCACCGCTTGGGAGAGCGGGTAAGTCGCTCCTATGACGGGTGTGATCTTTCCTGCCAGAACTAGAGTAAAGAGCTCGGATATTACGTCTTGGAGAAGCTCCTTGTGCCCAAAGCAGTTGGCCAACCAGAACCCAGTAATGGTCTTTGTGCCGGTGACGAGTGAACCTGGGTGGACTGCTGTGGGCGCGGTTCGTGACGCATTTCCATATGTGATCACTCGTCCAAAGGGAGCAAGCACTGCCAGGCTGTCATCAAAGGTCTTTCCGCCGACCATCTCTAAAACTAAGTCAATCCGTTTTCCGTTATTGGCTGCGAGCATCGCCGCTGCCAGGTCATCTACGTTTGCATCCATGGTGACGTCGGCGCCCAGAGACTTCGCGAGCTCTTGCTTATTGGTTGACGATGCAACCGCGATTACGCGTGCTCCCCATAACTTGGCGAGTTGAATCGCCATGGTTCCCACTCCGCCGGCTGCGGCATGGATGACAACGGTTTCATCAGGGCTCAGGTGTCCGACGGTTTTTAAAATGTGCCAGGCTGTAGAACCCTGCACCAACATGCATAAAGCTTGTGCATCGGTAATTCCATCGGGGATGTCGATCACGAGCGCCTTGTTTGCGAGCGCCTTTTGCGCATAGCCGCCATGCTCGACGGCAGCCAGAACCCGTCTCCCTGAATTCGTATGCCCTACAACTTCCAAACCTGGCGTCAGAGGAAGAGTCTGGGGGGAAAGGTAGCCGTTCTCAATCTGGTGGGTGTCGGCGTAGTTGATGCCAATTGAGGTAACGACAATGAGCTCTTCGTTTGGTTTTGGGCTCGGATCTGCGACGTCCACGTATTCCATGACTTCGGGGCCGCCAAAACGATTTACTTGGATTGCCTTCATACTAATTAGCCTAAAGGAACTAGGACAGATTGTCTTGGTCTGTTCTACGCTGGCTCCATGATCACCCCCAACTCAATAAGCGCAGAGTCGGTAACTCAAGCGCAGAAGGATTCAAAGCGTAGAAGCGATGATGCTCAAGTAGAAATTCGCATTCTGACCACGGTCAATGAACAGAATTATGCACGGCAAATCTTTGATGAGGTCTGGCCAACTAATGAAGGCACCCAGATCACCTCCAACCTTCTTCAAGCAATGGTGCACAACGGAACTTATGTCAGCGGAGTTTTTGTTCACGGTGAAGTGGTCGCAGCCGCCTTCGCATTCCCAGGGATCGATTCAAGGAAGCAACTCCACCTGCATTCGCATATGGCGGCTGTCAAAGAGAAGTATCGAAACCGAAATATCGGCAGCGCCCTGAAGTGGCACCAGAGAGCCTGGGCACTCGACAACGGCTACGAAACAATCACATGGACTTTTGATCCTCTGGTCAGACGCAATGCACGATTGAACCTAGTAAAACTTGGCGTACAGGTCTTCGACTATTTCTCCGACTTCTATGGCGATCTGCCTGACGCACTCAACTCCGGAGACCCCACCGATCGGGTCATTGCGAAATGGTCACTCCTCTCCGACCGGGTCGACGAGGCCGCACGCAATCTCAACCTGGAAATTCCCAGTGATTCAATACCTGTCGCCCTTGCCAATGTCTTTGAAGAACCCGTCAGGCATGAACTCAGCACAAGCAGTGAAAAAGTCACCATTTATCTGCCAAGGGACATCATCGAAATCAGGTCGGCAGATAACAATTCTGCGATGGAGTGGCGACTGGCTCTGCGCGCCGAATTGGAACCGCGGTTGAAGTCAGGGTGGCATATCGCAGGTCTGACAAAGGACAGCGCATACGTGGTGAGCAAAGAGGCGATGTAGATGCGAATCAAGGATGTAGAACTCCGCATTATCAACTTGCCTCTAGTGAGACCCTTTCGCACCTCCTTTGGTACACAGTACGGGCGCGAGCTCCTGCTGATGAAGATTAGAACCGACGAGGCTTCCGAAGGTTGGGCAGAGTGCGTGGCAATGTCGGAGCCGCTCTACTCCCCTGAGTACACATTCGCATGCCAAGATGTAATCGAACGATTCCTTCTGCCCAAGATTTTTGCAGCCGGGGACATCCACGCGGAAGAAGTGGCGGGACTTCTCAAACCGTTCCTGGGCCATCAGATGTCCAAGGCCTGCATCGAGACCGCGGTCCTAGATGCTGCGTTGAAACTTGAAGGCATCTCATTTGCCTCATACCTAGGTTCGACTAAAGAGATGATTGACTGCGGGGTCTCGGTGGGAATCACCACTTCCATTGATGCACTGGCTCAGGAAGTCTCTCAATACGTTGACGAGGGGTACCGTCGAATCAAGCTGAAAATCGAGCCGGGCTGGGACATCAAACCAGTCCGAGTGATACGCGAGCTCTTCCCTGACATCCCTTTGCAGGTCGATGCAAATCAGGCATATTCGCGCGATGACTCCGAGCACTTGAAAAAACTTGATCCCTTCAACCTCCTCCTCATTGAGCAACCCCTTGATGAACACGACGTGTTAGGTCACGCTATGTTGGCCAAGGTCATCGAAACGCCTATCTGTCTGGATGAATCAATCACCTCCCTCGAATCAGCGCGCGATGCATTGGCACTGAAGGCAACGACGATTATCAACATAAAACCTGGCCGCGTCGGTGGGTATCTGGAGTCAGTCAAAATCCACGACCTCTGCGTTCAAAATGACATTCCCGTCTGGTGCGGTGGAATGCTCGAAACAGGGATTGGGCGGGCTACAAACATCGCGCTCGCATCCCTTGCCGGTTTCACTCTGCCAGGCGACACAAGTGCGTCATCTCGCTACTACCATCGAGACATCACTGTGCCTTTTGTTATGGAGAATGGCCAAATGCGAGTTCCTACCGGACCCGGAATGGGCGTCGAAATCGATCATGATTTCATCGACGAGATAACAACCTCGAGAAAATTAATTACGGCGCCATAGAGTGAGTTCGCTTTTTCTCTTAAAACTTTTTCTAGCACCGATTCTCGTGGGACTTGTCAGTTACATCCAACGCCGTTGGGGGGATGGCATCGGTGGTCGTCTCATTGGCCTGCCTCTCACAACCGGTCCGTTCATTTTCATCATCTATATTCAAGAAGGCGCGCCCTTTGCGGCGCGAGCCGCCCATGGGGTTCTAGTCGGACAGGTCGCTCTCATCGTCTTCACGTGGGTCTATGCCGTCTCCGCAATGAAAATGTCGTGGGGGCGCGCCCTGGCAACAGGAACAATCGCCTGCCTGGCAACCGGTGCCCTGCTGACAAGTTTTGAAATATCGCTATACGTCTTGCTTCCTCTGCTCATCGCCGCTTGGTTGCTCACTACGAAATTCTGGCCAGCCTATGTAATCGGGCCACGCACTTCCGAGATTCCTCGGTGGGAACTTCCAGCAAGACTGCTGGTAACCGTTGTTCTTATAGTCACACTGACGGGCACTGCCTCAATCCTCGGTCCTCGCGTAGCCGGAGCGTTATCTACCTACCCAGTCATCATTTCTGTCCTTGGCGCCTTCAGTCAACGACGACACGGCCCCCACTCGACCGTGGCCATGCTCCATGGGCTCATGGCGTCACTGCCAATAACAATCGCGATCATGACTACGCTGACTGTTGCCCTCTAGTTTGCAATGCTCTGAAGGAAAGGACGAAAGTGCACTCAACTCCGCTTCCAACCAATGAGGACATTGACCGACTTACAGATGAGACCATCGCATTGGTTTCGACTCTCCTGACACAATCTGACAGAACGAGATCGCGTCATGATGAGGCAAATAGAAAAAGATTCGCACGACTCCTAAAGGACCCCTCCGCCGTCGCGCTCACTATGTCGCTGACCGATGAAGTCATGCGAATGAGTTCAATGCGCAACGCCGCCAAGACTCTGCGAAGGACGGCAAAGACCGCGCGCGTCCAAGGACTCGGAGTATTTGATTTTGTGGGAATTAAAGCGGCAAGTGCACTCTCCTATGTTTTCCCGTCCCTTGTGATGAAAGTTGTCCATCAAAGAGTCCGGATGGCTGCCAATGGAATCATCCTTCCCGCTGAAAAGAATCCGCTTGCAAAACACATCTCTCGTCGCACTGGGGAGGAAGTAAAACTTAATATAAACGTTCTTGGTGAGGCAGTCCTTGGTGAAGGAGAAGCTGCGCAGAGGCTGAACTCAGTCATTGAGATGATTCAACGCCCCGGGGTTAATTACGCCTCGGTGAAGATCTCCTCCATTGCAAGCCAATTAATAACTATCGATTATCTAGGTTCCATTGATCGCGTCGCAAATCAACTCCGTCTGCTCTATCGACAATCACTCAAGACCGGAACCTTCATCAACCTGGACATGGAGGAGTTCCGCGATCTTGAGATCACCGTGGCGGTATTCAAGAAACTTTTAGACGAACCCGAGTTTGAAGCAATGAATGCTGGAATAGTGCTTCAGGCCTACCTTCCGGAATCCCACGGCGAGTTTGCTGACCTTGTCTCGTGGGCCGTGGCACGCCACGCGCGCTCTGGCGGAACCATCAAGATTCGCTTGGTAAAAGGGGCAAATCTCGCGATGGAGAAGGCCGAAGCTGAGCTCCACGGCTGGATCCCTGCGCCCTACCAGAGCAAGTCTGATGTTGATGCCAGTTATGCCCGACTCATCGACGTGGCCCTGAACCCAGCCCATGCCAATGCAGTGCGAATCGGCATAGCCAGCCACAACTTGTTTCACCTGGCGTGGGCCATTGAAGTTGCCAAGAGTCGCTCCGTAGAGAATCAGATCGACATCGAGATGTTGGAAGGGATGGCAAATGCAGAAGCCCTTGCCGTAGCCGGGCAGACTGGTCGCGTACTGCTGTACACGCCGGTCACACGGCATGAGGATTTCCCAGCCGCCGTCGCATACCTTGTTCGACGACTCGATGAGAACACATCGGAGGAGAATTACCTGAGGGCTTCCTTCGACATGGCCCTGGATAACGACAAGTTCAAAGAGCAGCAGGGACGATTCCTCATCTCCGTTGTCGAACGCCACACGATCTCCACCGAATCGCGGCGCCACTCTCCCAAGCGCCATGAAGCGCAGAACGCATTCGATGACGGCAAGTTTGAAAACCAGAGCGACGCAGACACAACCAACCCCGTCTTCCGCGCACAACTCGAATCTGCTTTCGCCCGTCATTACGAAGGCAATGATTTGCGCATTCCGTTGCAGATCATGGGGGAGTTGCTCACTCGCACCGAGATCGAAATCGGCACAGATCCCAGCCAGAACGGTGCGCCTTGGTACACTTACTCCATTGCCAGCAGGGAAGACATTGACTTGGCCGTCTCCACCGCCCGGGCTCACGTGGATGAATGGGAAGCGCTCGGTCCAATAGGACGCGGAAAAATTCTTGGAGCGGCTGCGACACTCATGGAAAGCGAGCGCGCAGAAACGATCGCCATCATGTCACGCGACGCGGGAAAGACCGTGGCCGAGGCAGATCCCGAGGTAAGCGAGGGAATCGACTTCGCGCGTTTCTACGCGTTGAGCTCTTACGAAAAGTGCAATGGCTCAAAACCACTTGGTGTCGTCCTCGTCGTACCGCCGTGGAATTTCCCATACGCGATACCGATGGGAGGGGTTTGCGCCGCCCTTGCTGCAGGAAATGCCGTCGTCCTCAAGCCTGCCCCCGAGACCGTGGCCACTGCATGGCAGATTGTGCGCCAACTCTGGGATGCGGGAGTGCCCCAGCACTTGTTGCAGTTTGTTCCCACGCGAGACGACGGCGATGGTCTCCACCTTGTGACGCATCCTGGAATAGACGGCGTCATCCTTACGGGGTCATTCGACACGGCATCCATGTTCACCTCGCATAAGCCTGAGATCCGCCTCATGGCAGAGACCAGCGGAAAAAATGCCATTCTCATCTCGGCCGCAGCTGATATTGATAGCGCGGTGAAAGATCTCGTGCAGTCCTCCTTCGGCCATGCTGGCCAGAAATGCAGCGCCGCGAGTTTGGCGATAGTCGAGGAGAACATCTATAGGAATCCCTCTTTCTTGGACCAACTCAAGGATGCAGTTGAAAGCCTCAGCGTCGGTGAAGGAAGAAATTACTCAACAACGGTTGGACCAGTGATTCACCCTCCAACAGGTTCACTGCTTCGCGCGCTCACCACTCTCGATGTCGGGGAGAGTTGGCTTGTCCAACCAAAGCAATTGGATGAGACCGGGTATCTCTGGTCGCCGGGCGTGAAATTAGGTGTCGCACCAGGATCATGGAGCCATCGAAACGAGTGGTTTGGCCCGGTTCTTGGTGTCATGGTCGCCCCTACTTTTGAGGCTGCGATCGCCTGGCAGAATGCAGTTGATTTCGGGTTGACCGCAGGAGTGCATTCACTCGATGAGAAAGAGTGCGAACAATGGATCGCCCACGTGGAAGCGGGCAATCTCTATGTCAACCGTGGAACGACAGGGGCGGTAGTGAATCGACAGCCATTCGGCGGATGGAAGCGAAGCAGTGTCGGTCCGACTTCCAAAGCCGGCGGGGCAAACTACGTGAACAACCTTCGCGAGTGGGAGCCACTTCAATCAATTGATGAAGGCATACAGAGTTCAGCGAACTGGTGGGCGCGCATCGGCAACGAGGCCTTTGACGCTGTAGGCCTCAATGTGGAGCGGAACTACCAGCGCTACGTTCCATCTCGCCACGGCATCGTTGTGCGCATTGATGGATCCGAGGATCCGATCTTAATCAACTACATCTCCTGGGTTGCCGAGGAGACGAAGAGCAAGATTGAATTTAGCGCCGGCGAGTCAATCCCTAGCTGCCCCAGCGCCATCATTGAATCAGAGGCCCAGCTCGTAAACCGGATCGCGCTCCGAGACAAAGTCCGATGGTTGGCAATGGGAACTCCGCCCATTCTTGAATTCCTGGCCAAGGGAATCTCCGTCGACAAAAGGCCCATCGCCCAACGTGGAGATGTTGAAATGCCGCGATGGTTGCTGGAACAGAGTGTCTCGATAACCAACCACCGGTACGGAAACATCGGTGCCGGTCCGCACCCGCACGTTCCCAACGGGGAGTAATTTTATAGATGACCGACATTCCACCTGCACTTCTCGACGTCTCCTTGCAACAAATAAGGGCAGGCTGGGCGGACAGACTCGAGGTCGATCTGAGCAGTTTAGAAAAGACCAGCTTAACGTTGATTCCTCGAGAAAGTTCATACGGCATCACGGCGTTGAAATTCTTTGATTCGATAGTTGCCATCTGCCAGCCAGCATTGCTACATCTATTATCTCCGCTTTCGCCCGATGATTTTTTTGATATGCCACTACTTCTAAAGAGTCTGAGCGCCTACAAAGTAAATCCGATTGGGATTGCGTCAATCGCTTATGCCGATTTAGGAACGCTGAAAAAATCCACGCATTTTGGCATTACGCGCGAGGGAAATATTCCGGAGGTTGAGTCGATCCTTTCGGCGTGCACAGAAGAAGAGCAGGAAGAAAGTGGTGTTGCAACAATGCCGGCCATTTTTATTGCGGAGTCGTTGGCGGGCGAACCCGGCGCCGTAGCCAGTTATGAAATTTGGAACAGCAAGATTGCTCAATTAGGCGTTTTGGCCAAACCTGAATATCGAAGTCAGGGCTTAGCGTCATCGGCGGCACATGCAGCCGCTCAAAATGCCCTAAGCCTTAGATTGATCCCCCAATGGCGGTGCCGACTTGGAAATTCCAGTTCCGAGCGACTTAGTCAAAGACTTGGCTTTCATAAGGTGGGCCTTCAATTAGCAATTGACGTTCTGCCTTCGTAGGGGCCTGAACAACTCACTTCTTGTGCGTTATTGCGTCTTGCCCGGCAGCTTTTAAGTCTTTGCGAAGTTCAGGTGGCAGAGCGAAAAGAAGTGATTCCTCTATTGCATTGACGGTCTCGACATCTTCGTAACCGCGCTTGGCCAGCCAATCAAGGAGATCCTTGACTAATATTTCTGGCACCGAAGCACCGCTAGTGACGCCAACGGTCTCAACTCCCTCTAGCCATTCCTCCTTTACCTCGGCTGCAAAATCAATGAGGTAGGCAGCAGGTGTTCCATACTCTTTGGCAACTTCGACAAGGCGGACAGAGTTGGACGAATTCGTCGAACCGACGACAAGAACCAAGTCGGCAAGGGGCGCGATCTGCTTGATGGCAACTTGACGGTTTTGAGTGGCGTAACAAATGTCATCACTCGGTGGGTCAATGATGTCCGGGAATCTCTCGCGCAAGGCGGCAACAGTGGCCAAAGTTTCATCAACGCTCAACGTGGTCTGTGAAAGCCAGGCCACTTTCTTCTCGTCTTTGACCTTGATGTCCTGGATATGTTCGAGACCATCCACGAGTTGAACCTTGCCCACTGCTTCCCCGGCGGTGCCTTCAACTTCTTCATGACCCTCATGGCCAATTAACAAAATCTCAATATCTTCGGAAGCAAAACGCTTGGCCTCATAATGCACCTTCGTTACCAAGGGGCATGTGGCATCTATCGTCCTTAGGTTCCTCTTCGCTGCATCCTCGTGAACTTGGGGGGATACACCGTGGGCCGAAAAGACTACGTATGCACCCTCTGGAACCTCGTCCGTTTCATCGACGAAGATGGCTCCGCGGGCTTCCAATGTCGAGACGACATGCTTGTTATGGACAATCTGCTTTCGGACATACACAGGTGCCCCATAGAGATCTAGCGCCTTCTCGACCGTGACTACCGCCCGATCCACGCCCGCGCAATATCCACGCGGTGCAGCAAGTAAGACCTTCTTGGACATGGTCCAGAGTCTATTAGGATCCATAGGTGCTCGAAACTTCAGCGGAATCACCAGCGCCGGTCCGAGTCATCTCTGAAAACCTTAAGGATTACATTGATCGCTTAGGTCCAATCTGGATCGAAGGTGAAATCTCAGAGATCAACGAGCGCACAGGTATGGCCTTCATGCGGTTGCGAGATACCAGCGTGGATATGAGCCTTTCGGTAATGTGTCACCGCACTGTGCTTGCGCCAGTCTCCCCATTGCCGCAGAACGCACGGGTTGTGATCCTTGCCAAGGTCTCTTTCTATACAAAGAACGGAACGATCTCACTTTCTGCAAAGGAAATTCGACAAGTAGGAATTGGCGAATTGCTTGCTCGTCTCGAGCATCTCAAACAACTTCTTGCCTCTGAAGGATTGTTCGCCCTTGATCGCAAGAAACCGTTGCCGCTTCTGCCACGAAGAGTCGGGTTGATCTGCGGTCGCAACAGCGCAGCCGAAAAGGATGTCGTGGAAAATGCACGACGTCGCTGGCCAGCGGTCCAATTTGAAATTCGCGAGGTCGCAGTGCAGGGCGCCGCTGCGGTAATCGAAGTATCAGCTGCCCTTCGCGAGTTGGAAGCCAACGCTGAAGTCGACGTCATCATCATCACCCGAGGCGGTGGATCTTTCGAAGATCTTCTTGCCTTCTCAGATGAAGGGTTGGTCCGCCTAGCCGCATCATGTGAAACCCCGATCGTCAGTGCCATTGGCCACGAGCAAGATGCGCCTCTGCTGGATCTGGTGGCAGACGTCCGCGCATCTACGCCAACCGATGCAGCGAAGAAAGTAGTTCCGGATATTGAGGAGGAGTTGGCAATGATCAACCAACTCCGCGACCGAGCAAATCGATGGCTCATGAATTTCTTAGATCTTGAGACGTCCAGACTTACTGCAATGCGCGAGCGACCGGTTCTGAAGGATCCGAGGGTTTTGATCACTTCTCGTCAGGAAATCATCGTCGGATTGCGGGAGAGATCACATCGGAGTACCTCCCATGCCCTCGATTTAGCGCGCGAAGAGCTGCTGCACATCTACGCCAGAGTGCGATCTTTATCACCCCAGTCAACATTGGACCGTGGCTACTCCGTAGTTCAACGTGGCGATGGCAGTATCGCTCGAGATCCGAAGGTTCTTAGCCAAGGAGAACGACTTCGAATCCGACTTGCCCTTGGAGAAATTGGGGCAGTTGTAGAGAGGAGTTGAGAGTAGATTTACGCCCATGTCACCTGAGAAGAAATCTGAAAAACTCTCCTACGAAGCAGCCCGAGATGAATTAATGCAGGTAGTCAATAGTCTTGAAGCAGGCAGCGCCACACTTGAACAATCCCTCCAACTCTGGGAGCGCGGAGAGGAACTAGCCGGAATCTGCCAAGAGTGGCTAGATGGTGCACGTGCAAAACTCGATTCGATCAGGCCGACAACATGAGCCCGACTTTTAACTATTCCGACCTGCTGCCCCTTGGCCAGGACACCACGAAATACCGATCCCTCGGAAACGAAGGCGTCACAGTAGTTCAGCACGGCGATAAGAAGTTTTTGCAAGTATCCCCTGAGGCAATCACGAGATTGAGCGAGACCGCCTTTCATGACATCTCGCATTACTTGCGTACCGCACACTTGCAGCAGCTAGCCAACATCTTGGATGATCCCGAGAGTTCACCCAACGATCGATTCGTCGCTTTGGATCTGCTCAAGAACGCGAACATTTCCGCGGGCGGCGTTCTGCCCATGTGCCAAGACACCGGCACTGCACTCGTCATGGCCAAGAAGGGCCAGCACGTCCTGACAGAAGGCAAAGATGAGTCCTCGATTTCACAGGGCATTTACGACGCATATACCCGCTTGAATCTGCGCTATTCGCAGATGGCGCCCATAAATATGTGGGAGGAGAAGAACACCGACAGTAACTTGCCTGCCCAGGTTGAGATCTATGCCGACTCAGACCACCCAGACGAATATTCATTCCTCTTCATTGCAAAGGGCGGTGGCAGTGCAAACAAGTCCTTCCTTTACCAGGAGACAAAGGCAATTCTCAATCCCGCAAGTTTCATGCAATGGCTAGATGAGAAGTTGCGTTCTCTCGGCACATCGGCATGCCCGCCCTATCACCTTGCCATCATCATCGGCGGAACCAGTGCAGAATACACAATGAAGACGTCCAAACTGGCTAGCACTCACTACCTCGACGCAATGCCGACCACAGGAGACGCCGAAACCGGCCATGGATTCCGCGATCTTGCGATGGAGGAAGAAGTTCTAAAACTTACCCGCACATTAGGAATCGGCGCGCAATTCGGCGGTAAGTATTTCTGCCACGACGTTCGAGTCATTCGCCTTCCTCGCCACGGCGCCTCACTGCCCATCGCGATCGCAGTCTCATGCTCGGCTGACCGCCAGGCCAGAGCCAAAATCAATGCCGAAGGCATCTTTTTAGAAGAACTCGAGCGAGAGCCAGCGCACTTCCTGCCAGATCCGGCATTGGCACGTCTCATTGAGGGCGATGAAGATGTAGTGAAAATCGATCTCAACCAAGGCATGGATAACATTCGAAAGGAACTTAGTAAGTATCCGTTTAAAACGCGAGTTTCGTTGTCGGGAACATTAGTTGTGGCACGCGACCTTGCCCATGCAAAGATCAAGGCCGACATGGATGCGGGCAAACCAATGCCTAGTTATTTGCGCGACTATCCCGTGTATTACGCAGGTCCTGCCAAGACTCCAGAAGGTTACGCATCAGGTTCATTCGGACCAACTACGGCGGGTCGCATGGATTCCTACGTCGATTTCTTCCAATCACAGGGAGGATCCTTGGTCATGTTGGCAAAGGGCAATCGCTCCAAAGCTGTCACCGATGCATGCAAGTTGCATGGTGGCTTCTACCTCGGCTCCATCGGAGGACCCGCTGCTCGCTTGGCCCTAGATTGCATCAAGAAAGTTGAGGTTCTCGATTTTGCTGCATTGGGCATGGAGGCAGTCTGGAAGATAGATGTTGTTGATTTCCCAGCGTTTATCGTCATAGACGACAAGGGAAATGATTTCTACGCAGAGACTTCAAAACCGTTGACAATTGGCAAACGCCCAGATTAGTACGAGCCTCGCCAATTGAAATTACTCAACGCTTTGCATGGAGTCGAGTAACGAAGATCGATGTAACGAAGTCCCCATCGAATCTGCGTCACTGGGTTCGTGAGCCAATCTGCGGCAATGATGCTCATCTTATCTGCGGGTAATGCTTGCGCAATTCCGTGTGCACCTGATGAGTAGTTATGTGCTTTGTAATTCCAATGACTCTCATGTGACCAGAGAGTTTTCAGGCATCCGAATTGGCTTGCGCCCCATTTGTAGTTCGTCATCATAATCAGGCGCGCAACTTTCTGCGCACCAGTGATGGTGCGTGCCATTTCAATCTGCTGACTTTGAAGTGCAACCATCGCCAATTCATTTGATGAGACAAGGGCCGTCGTCTGCATCTGGCTGTACAGGGCCACCGAGGCCATCGTGGGCGCTGGGGTCGGGGCTACCGACAAGTTGATCTCGTCTGGGATGGAAATGTGGGAAGTCATCGGAAACTCAAAGCCATAGGCACTAGGTTGGACCGTGGCCAGAATAAGAAGGACCACGACGCTGGCCCAGGCAGCCAAAGACTTATTGATAAGACTTCGAAGACGCGTGGAGGCGGAGGTGAACCCTTGATCGATGGAACTCGACAAACTCAACACCCTTCTCCTTTCAGTGCATCTATCGCTGTTAGGCCCAACCCGATAGGAGCCCAGGAGGGCTTGAAGGGGAGGGGGGGATGCATAAAGATTGGCAAGGCGGGCGCATATCCGCAAATCCATCCACGCTCACGCCAAAAACTCCTAGAAATATCATCCGTTGTGGAGAACTAAAAGGGCAGGTGGCACAGGGGAAAGCCCGGTATGTCCGAAATGTGAGTGTGACCTACTTCAGGTGGACTTTCTCAGATCCTAGGTCGGGAACGGGCCCTCAAGAAGTTCGGTGACCAAGGCCGCGATCGGCGAGCGCTCGCTTCGAGTCAAAGTGACATGGGCAAAAAGTGGATGGCCTTTCAAAGTTTCGATGACCGCGGCGACTCCGTCATGGCGGCCGACTCGAAGGTTGTCTCTCTGGGCAACATCGTGGGTGAGGATGACCCTGGAGCCTTGGCCGATACGTGAAAGCACGGTCAGAAGGACGCCTCGTTCGAGGGATTGCGCCTCGTCCACGATCACATAGGAGTCATGGAGGGAGCGACCACGGATATGCGTCAGGGGCAGGACTTCTATGAGGCCGCGATCGAGAATTTCGTCGATGACTGGCTGGCTCACGAGCGCGCCAAGGGTGTCGAAGACTGCCTGCGCCCACGGCGACATCTTCTCGCCTTCACTTCCTGGAAGAAAACCGAGCTCCTGTCCGCCCACTGGATAGAGGGGACGAAAGACCACGACCTTCTTATGTTGGCGTCGCTCCATTACTGCCTCGAGTCCTGCACATAGTGCCAACGCGCTCTTGCCAGTTCCGGCGCGACCTCCCATAGAGACGATTCCGATCTCTGGATCCAGTAGAAGATCGAGTGCGATGCGTTGTTCGGCGCTTCGTCCGTGCAGACCGAAGGCGCTCCTATCCCCTCGCACCAACTGAAGTTGCTTGTCGGCGGTGACTCGGGCAAGGGCGCTTCCCTTTTCAGAATGAAGGACGATGCCGGTGTGACACGGAAGAGTTGATGCAACTTCGTGTTCGGCTCGATCGGATGAATAGAGTTCATCGATGAGTGTGGCGCCGACATCGAGTTCGACCATTCCAGACCAGCCGCTGGAGGATGCTAGTTCGGCCAGGTACTCCTGGGCCTCGACTCCAACCGAGGAGGCTTTTACCCGTAGAGGCAAGTCCTTACTCACAAGTACGACGTCGCGACCATCGGCCATCAGGTTTCGAGCGATCGCCAGGATCCGAGAATCGTTGCTCCCATCTCGCAAGAAACCTTGAGGTAGCGAGGAAAGATCCGAGTGGTTGAGTTCGACCGAGAGCGTGCCGCCTTCGGGAGTGATCCGTAGTGGTTGGTCGAGACGACCGTGGGTGATTCGAAGATCATCGAGGGCACGAAGGGCTGCTCGCGCAAAGAAGCCCAGTTCTGGATGGTCGCGTTTAGTCTCGAGTTCACCTATGACAACAATCGGAATGATGACTTCGTGCTCTGCAAAGCGTGTGAGCGCGCCGGGATCCGCCAGCAAAACGCTGGTATCGAGAACGAATGTCTTTTTACCTGCAGGAGAAGTCAATCCAGCTCTCGCATTCTGTGTAATTGTGCTCGTAGGGATCAGACTAGAAAACGGTAGAACTTTCAAAGCATCCGATGTCAGCGACACGCTCAACGACCCTCAGATTTTACCTGTTGGCCTCCCAAAATCCTGCCGACAGACTTAAACTTCTTTAGCGAGAGTTGAGGGCAAATTAATGTCATTTTCGAATATTCACTGCATTGCTGTTCTCGTGAGCGGTCTAGTAGGAATCGCCAGCGGCGCCATCTGGTTTGGCCCCAAGACTTTCTATCCGCTCTGGTGGAGAGCGATGGGCAAGCCTGAGGATCACAATCCCGGCGGGAACACGAATATGAGCGTCGTCTTCGGCTCCACCTTCGTTGCCCAATTCGTGCAAGCAATTTCACTGGCTCTGATCCTTAGCTCCATGAGCAATCTCAATACGGGCAAGGGGGCGCTGGTGGGTCTGGTTCGCCGGAATGGGCATCGCGGCGGCCTCAGCGTTGGGCCATTGCCTCTTTGGAGGCCAAGGATTCAAAGTCTGGGCGATCGAAGTATCCAATGACATTCTCAATCTCGTTCTCATGGGAGCGATTCTCGGGGGGTGGCATTAAGAAAATTTGTTCCTAATTCGTCCGCAAAGGGTCATGCTTCTCCGACTGGTTCTGACTTGGTCCATTCCTCGCACTTGCTATTTCTTTGGGCTTGCTGACTTCACTGGTGGCAACTGCGCCAAGTGCGATGGCTGTCGGAAATAACAACACCGCCAAGGGAAGAGCGTTGAATCGACGAGTCGAGATCCGAGTTTCCTAGGTCGTGCTACTTAGGAGTCACGCCCGCCATATACATGGTGTAACTCGGACAATCACCACTTCGATACATCCCGACGGTCCTTACGCAGATCCAATATTTGCCAGCGCTCAAACCTGTCGTCGAAAAGGAGTTGGTTGTGGTGCTAAACGTCTTGACCCCTTTGAAAGTGGAGTCAGCGACGAGAACATCATAGCCAACGGTGGGATTGGCAACTGCAGAAGGCGCGAGCGCCCAGCCAATCGACGTCGGATCATTCGTTGCCGTTATCGCAATGCCAGCGGGCGGGGCGATCTCAGTAAATGACCACGCAATTTTCGGCCGTCCACTCAATGAGAGTGAAACCTTATGGAGTCCTGGTGTTAGAGGCATCTTCGGGATGATGAGAACCATGTGATTGGCCCGAATGATGGCCTTGCCAGTGCTCCCGTAAACGGGGTCCGTAGTCTTCATGTTGAACTCATTGACTATGCAAAGTTGCGTGGGTGAGAGAAGTTTTTTTCCAGCGGGCGTGATGACTTGGGCGCTCATCTTCTTTGGAGGAGACAAGGGGAGTGAGACCCATATTGGCATTCCCGTGAATGTGCTCCCCTTTGCTCCACAGGACTCGCGCGAGTCAGGACTCTCTCCTCGGAAAGTATCCATGCGCGAATACGAGCCGTTGCCGGGATAAGTGATGATCTTGGCCTTTGCTGGCTTTGGCCCCTCTATGAGGTCTGCACCCGAATCATAAAAGCCCGACTGTGAGTTGTAAGCCAAGGCCCATCCGGCCTTCACCAATCTTTGGCGCATTAACCCCATGGCATGAAGCGGAGATGCCATCCAGAGATCCACCGACTGCGATTGGGCATCGGTCAAGGTACTTGATAATTCCTGGCCGTTGTTTGCCGCAATAACCGAATGGTAAGGACTTGCAGGATTTTCAAGATGGCGGTTGACGTATTTCCCAGTGAAATATTTCGGGTCACTCATCGTCAGATAGGTGAGATGCCTCTGAACATCGGCTGATAGTTGCTTGTCTTCGACAATCGGGTTTAGCCCAGACGCCTGGCGATAATAATTGACGGTGTCGATCCAACTTGCGTAAGTGCTTGGCAGTCGAGCACTTACGCCAAAGGAAGGCGTTCCTTCAAAGAGAAAGAGGAACACCAACAGGACTATTCCATATGATCTCCGCATAATGTGAACGTATAGGAAGCAACCAGCACAATCAAATCAAAGAGGCGTTCTTCGTGTCCTGAGCGACTAGGGAACCATCCTTTGGTGAGTACTCCATGGCGATAAACATGTACTTGCCCGGTGTCAGACCCTTTATTGCCACGCTCCAAGGTTTCCACGCAGGAGCAGCCTCGGCCGCGGTCGTGGAACCTTGCTGCACCAACTTTCCGTTTTGGAAAACTTTCCAGGCTACATTGGCTTCGAAGGTGGCTGCCATTCCGCTCAACTTGAACCCGAGTGCGTTTACCCGCGCTCCTTCTTCTGGGGAGGTAATCCACACAGGCGCCAACACTTCGTAAGTAAGGCCTCTGGTAAACGGGTTTGTCGCATCCACGTGCCCGGCAATCGATTCGACAATCTTGCCGTCAACGGTCAATTGAATGTGCTTGACCTTTGTATTGGCGGCTGTCGCAGTCCATACCAACTGAGCGATTGCAAATGATTCCGCTTCCGACCCGACATTCATTTTGCCCAAAGTCAGATCAATGGTTGCTCTGTTCGCGACAACGACAACACTGTTGATCTTCGTTTCCTTCGGCCACAACGTCACGTAGTCGGTATCTTTCGGAGTTCCAGCGATAAGTGCTTTCAGCGCAGTAGTGATGGGGTCTGGCGTCACTTCAAGACGTACAAACTCTCGGTAAAGGCGCAATCCCCTTGCCGTGTCTCCAACCCAATATTGGGCATACGCCCTTGTAATGACAGTCGGTGTCACAGTTGGTGTAGGAGAAACACTTGTGGGTGTGGCCGAGGAAGTTGGTGTTGGAGTTGGAGTTGGTGATGAGCTGCAACCGCTGAGGACCAATACGAACACAGATGTCGAAGCAGCCAAAACCATTGAAACTCGCGACTTCCTCATGTGGCCAATCTACCTCGTCTTGGTTGGAGTAGTGCGCGTGCGAGGGATGTAGAGTTTCATCCATGTTCGATCTCACAGGAAAACGCTTCTTGGTGACGGGTGCGGGCTCTTCCCAAGGAATCGGATTTGCCGCCGGGCGAGCGTTGCAACAACTCGGTGCCTCAGTGTTTCTGACGTCGCTTTCAACACGAGTTCATGATCGCGCCGACGAAATCAATGCCTTCAGTGGCAGCGCTGATCTGACAGACCAAAGTCAAGTACACGAGTTGGTCACCTTTGCAATTGAGAAACTCGGCGGGCTTGACGGTGTTGTGAACAACGCAGGCATGACAAGTGTGGTCGATGATGGCAATGAAGAATTCAATTCCATTGATGAGACATCCCTTGACCAGTGGAGAAAATCCTTTGCCCGGAACTTGGACTCAGCCTTCCTTCTTACCCAAGCCGCCCTTCCATTTCTTCGACAGCAACCACATGGACGAATAGTCATGGTCTCAAGCACAACTGGAACGATCTCGGCCATTCACAATAATGTTGCCTACGCATCGGCCAAGGCCGCCCTGATGGGCTTGGTCCGAGCGCTGGCGTTGGATGAGGCCAAGAACAACATCACCGTCAATGCAGTTGCTCCTGGGTGGATCGGCACAGACTCCCAAACCAAATTTGAAATTAAGCACGGAGCTGCCACACCGATGGGAAGGTCGGGCACTCCCGATGAAGTGGCCAGCGCGATCACCTGGCTCTGCTCACCTGGCGCCTCTTACGTAACTGGGCAATTGATAGTTGTTGACGGGGGCAATTCGCTACCGGAAGAGCATGGTTCGCCCTAGTTATGGAATCAGCCTGAAATCTTCACATCGTATTCTCGATAAACGGTAGCCACTTTCACCGAGTATTCTGAATAAAACTTCTGCTGACCAAGTTTTTGCGCCTGCTGATGCTCACCAACCGCTTTCCATCTCTTAACCGATTCTTCGTCCTTAAAGTAAGAAATCGTGATCCCAAATCTGGTTTCTGGATCTCTTGCGCTCACCATGGACATAAACCCGGGTTGTGTCTCAACCAATTCATTCATCCTCACCGCCCATCGGGAATATTCCTCGTCGTGTTCAAGGGCACGAGTTGATGTAAAAATGACCGCCACATAGGGAACTAGGGATTGGGACATAGCAAAATGGTACATGTCGGACTTATTGACTCGTTCGCCTATTTATTTCGTTGAAGGTTCAGGCGCCGAAGCGGCGATGGCGCAGAGAATAGGAACGCAGCGCGCGTAAGAAATCTACGCGTCGAAAATCTGGCCAGTACGCTTCACAGAAATAGAACTCAGACTGAGCGCTCTGCCAGAGAAGAAATCCGCCGAGCCTTTGCTCCCCCGATGTGCGGATCAGCAATTCTGGATCTGGCTGACCTGCCGTATAGAGGAAATTCGAAATGGCATTCGCGCTCAATTTCTCAGCAGATTCCTTGGTTGTGAACCCCTGATCGGCCGCATCCTCAAGATAGCCCTTGACCGCATCAACGATTTCGCGCCGACCGCCATAGCTAATGGCGACATTGACTTCAATGGCATCGGGATTGGAAGATCGTGATTCGCTCAATTTGCTCTGCAGCCATTCTGGGAGAAGTTCAAGAGATCCGACCGGATTGATATTCCAGCGCGCCGTTGCTTTGAGACTGTCGACGGTTTCGCCGATGATGGTCAGAAGTGCTGCAAGTTCCCCTTCCGACCTTTTGAAATTCTCCGTGGAGAGAAGCCAGATCGTGACGATGCGAACCTGCGCTTCTTCGCACCAACCAAGAAATTCAATAATCTTTTGAGCACCGGCGCGATGGCCATGCGCTGCGGTCGTACGACCTTGCTCGTCTGGGTTCTCCTTTGCCCACCTGCGGTTGCCATCGAGAATGACGCCAACGTGGTGCGGAGTCTGGGTGAAGTCGAGGGCACGGACTAGGCGTCGTTCATAGAGCGGATAAATCACTGCTTTAATCGCCTGTCGCAAGGCATGTCTGCGACGTTTCATTTACTCAAAATCTCTTATCTTCTTCGGCAGAAACATTTTTCCCACTCGACGTTCGGCAACAAGTGAGGCCACGGGCAAAGTTCCAGCCAGGATAAATCCAAGCATCTTTGGAAGCGCCCACTTCGCCTTAATCGAAAGTTGAATAGCAGTAAGAACATAGATCGGATACAAGTAACCGTGTGCAATGGGTATCCAGACCAACTTGCTATGAAGATTGGGGTCGTGGCTAAAAGCCTTTATGGGCACATAGACAAACCAGAGAAGCAAAGACATAACACCGGAAATGATCGCCATTACTCGGTATCGCTGAACGGTGCCATCGCTAGTGCGAGCCATATATTCTCCTTAGGTTCCTAGATCTCGTTGGGGGCAACTCTACGTTGGTAGAAGGGAAGATAAAGCACGACCCCGGCCATAAACCACCAGATCACGACATATGAGAGGTGCTGCCAGTAAAAACCGGGTATCGCCGATCGCGGAGTTGGGGGGGCAATCCTTTGGCGAATTACCTTCTCGCCATTCGCGGATTCGCTGTCAGCAATGACATAACCGTCATAAAGATTGCGCGGTGTTTGAGAGACGACGAGGGCGCTATCGAGCCGAGAAAGTACAGTCTTGGACGATTGCGTGACGTCATCATTCTGGTGTGGCATAAGTTTTCCGGTGACCTCAACAATGTTGTTCGAGGTAATTGGGTTGAGGTTTCTCTGCGACCAGAGACCTCGGACAACCAAAATCGCACCTTCTGAATCAGTTGCAAGCAGACCGACTTCCCAGGTATTTGAATGGCCTGCGCCATCTACTTGAAATGGGGCTTGAAAATCTGCGAGATAGGTTCCGCGAAATTCCACGTGCCGCAAGGCTGCATTGGAGGGCAGGGCTATTCGAGGTTCTGTGATCGATAAAAGAGATACAAGAGCGCTATCAACCACGAGGGGTATCCGACTTTCGCGAGCTCGGTTCAACTGCCAAATTCCAAGACCAATAAAACTCGATGCAATAAGAAGAACTCCAAGAATTGAGAGGACTCGCTGCAGATTACTGCGATTCATCGTCCTCGCGCTTCTTCATGCGGGTGTAGCGCTTGTAGAAACTGCGGAGCAAGAACACAACCGCGATTATCAGAGCCCCCACCGTGAGGGAACCCGAGGTGCTCATTTCAGCGTTCTGCGACATATGTGCTCCAATTCTCTGAAACAATCATCCCATGTCCGAACTCGACCTCTCCGACCGCTATGGCCAACGGCCCATGCGTTGGAAGGGGCTGGCTGCAGTCCTGCTGATCGTTGGCGGTGGGTGGTTGATATGGGCCGGGCTGCATCATTCGCGCCCGGCAATCACTGCGACACTGATCTCGTTTTCTGTCCCATCGGATCGAGTTGTCAGCATCCGCTACTCCATCGATCGTCGGGATCCGAATTCCGCGATCATTTGCACGCTGGTAGCCCATGATTTCGCGAAGAACGTGGTCGGCCAGATTGACGACTTATCGCCCGCAGGGTCAGCCCACGTGGAGAAAACCACGCTTATTCCTACACGCTCTGCAGCTGTAAACGGCGCTATTTCGCGTTGTAGGCCCAGTTCACAGTAACCTGTGGCACTTATGAGCACTCAGACCTGGTTGACCCAAGAGGCTGCCGACCGCCTACGCGCAGAACTCGAATTCCTCGAGACCACTGGGCGCGTTGAGATCATCAAGAAAATTGAGGTTGCCCGCTCAGAGGGCGACTTGAAAGAGAACGGCGGCTACCACGCTGCGCGCGAGGAGCAGGGCAAGATGGAGGCGCGTATCCGCCAACTCAAGCACATGCTCGAGCACTCCCACATCGGAGCACCACCTGCCGGTGAAACCGGATCGGTCGGAGCCGGAATGGTAATCACCGTCGAGATTTCTGGTGAGACCATGAAGTTCCTTCTTGGTTCCCGTGAGATCGCAAGCGG
>JANMBV010000135.1:0-1769 GCA_031360585.1 Actinomycetes bacterium
GGAGCGCAGCAATAAACCGGCTTCGCCGGCAATAATGAGTTGGCCATCAGCTAAGGCGGTCAAGGCGTTGAGATGCAAGTCGGCATCCATAATTTTGTGGGCTTGCCAAGCGGTGCCCCCATCCTGGGTGCGTAGGAATAAGCCATAGGCGCCAATCGCGTAGCCATTGCGCGCGTCGCTAAACCAAACTTTCAGCAAAGGTTTTTTTTGTTCAGGCGCACTATAAACTTGGCGCCAAGCTTTGCCGCCATTGGTGGTTTTAAGGATGACGCTATCGTGCCCGACGGCCCAGCCTAAATGCGCATCGTGAAAATACACCGATGTGAGTGTTGCCTGCGTCGAGCTCTGCGCTTGCTGCCAAGTGTTGCCCGCATTGTCAGAAAACAAAATGTACCCGCGTTCACCGACGGTAATAAAACGATCACCGGCTTGAGTGGCGTCCAAGAGTAGGAGCGAATCAACCGCAATGCCGTGACTGGAGAGAGGAGCAGGAATGCGCGGCGCAAAAGCATAGATTGCAGCTACCAGGACCAGTAGCGAAAAACCAATGCCAATGCCGCGATTCATACCAATATTGGTCGGCTAGGAAGGCCAATATATTTAGGTGTGCGGTGGGCAACCATACGGGTTTAGCGCGTACCTAATCCGCGCAAGCCGGCGGGGGTAAAATCGGCTTCGCTACGTTTTAACGGTTCGTAAATTTTCGGTTCTTCATTGCGTAGACCCATGGCGAGATAACGTCCGGATTGCAGGTCATGATGCACTTCTAACATGGGGTAGGTCATCGGCAGGTTATACAGATTGATGCTATGGGCTTCGGAGACGCGCCATAACTCGTCACGTGCATCGTATTTATCCGCCACTACGATCATCCACGAGTCCTCGTCGATGTAGAAGGTGCGGCGTTTGTAGATGTGGCTAGCGCCTTCCTTCAGCGTGGCATCCACCACCCAAACCCGGTGTAATTCATAACGCGGTAATTCCGGATTTAAGTGACCGGGGCGCAGCACGTCGCTGTATTTTAGATTATTGCCAATGAGCTTATACGCATTGTAAGGAATGTAAATTTCTTGTTTGCCAGTCAGCTTACAGTTGTAGCGATCGGTTGCGCCGTTGAACATAAAAAAGTCGTCGTTGGTGCGTAAGCCATCGGCCGCAGTGCCGGGATTGTCGTAGGCGACATTCGGCGCCAAACGCACGCGGCGTTGACCGGGATTGTAGGCCCAAGCTTGGCGCGGCTCTTTGACTTGATCGACGGGGTCGTGCACCAGCAAAATTTGACCGGCCAAACGCGCGGGAGCCGTAACGGACTGCAAGAAGTTTAAGATTTTATTATCGTCGCGCGCTTTTTCCGGCTTGGAAAGATTGCCGTAGTGAAAGTCATATTCAAATTCAAAACGTACTAACGTATAGGCGCCATCGCGCGTGACGGCGGCTTGGTTCCAATTCATGGCATAAGTATCACCGCGGTAGCGCAGGAGGTGATTCCAGATGACTTCCAAGCCGTTTTGCGGGATAGGGAACGGGATACCGCCTTTGGACCCGGTGACCCCATTACCGCCTGGGGCGAGCTTTGCTTTGGTGGCATTCGCCAGGGTCTCGTCGTAATGGCCTTTAGGAAATGCTGCACTGCGCCGGCTTGGATAGACTTGCATTTTCCAATCTGGATATTTTTTCATGAGCGCCATTTGGCCCGGCGTGAGATGCGCTTTATATTTTCCCATATTGCTGGCATCAATACTGAACAGCGGCTTATCACTGGCAAAGGG
>JANMBV010000014.1:0-34205 GCA_031360585.1 Actinomycetes bacterium
CCTCAGAAGTCGATAACTTTGTGCCGTCACAGTTGGGCCCTTGGATTTCATCTCTTCATTCCAATGCGCGACAAGCGCGGGAGTGATCGCCGGAAGTCGGTATTGCCCGAGTGCCGGAAGAATGTGAAGGCGTAGTTGACTCTCGTAGAGGTCTCGCGTCGTCTCTTTGATGTCATCCCGATTCTTGAGCCATCGAGGAGCGTAAGCGGCAAGTGATAATTCAGATTTCACGGGCGCTCGCCATGATTGACGGGTGATATCGGCATCTATTGTGTTGAGGTACAAGTTCGCGTCGGTTTTAGTTTTGTAAGTATCTGGCGCGTTGTATCGCACCCCATCTATTGAATAGGAGGCTTGGAAGCGTCCTGAGGGGAGTTTTCTCACTGCCCCGAATGATCGGCGCGTGCGTACTTTTTGTGCCATCTGCGACCCCTTAGAGGTGCTCTGTCGTGCAACCTGCGTGCAATAGCGTAGCGCATAACGATGTATATTGGTGGTAATCGGTGATAGTCAAATCGTTAGTTCGAAACTGTAATTCTCGCGTGAAATAAGGACTTTACGCTCTGAGATTATGGAGCGGGTGACCGGGATCGAACCGGCATGGCCAGCTTGGAAGGCTGGGGCTCTACCATTGAGCTACACCCGCAAAGGTGTCTTTGGAGCCTCAAGGCCCCGCAACAAGGGCTAACGATATCGGTAACGGTAAAGGGAAGGTAATTTCTCCTCTAGACTCTGCAATTGCGTCGCGGGGCGTAGCGTAGTGGCTAGCGCGCCTGCTTTGGGAGCAGGAGACCGGAGGTTCGAATCCTCTCGCCCCGACCAGTTATCACGTCCTTACATTCATCTTCCATAGCAAGGAGTTCCACGTGAAAAGCACGGTCGAGACACTATCTCCAACCCGTGTAAGGCTCACGGTTGACGTGGCTTTTGACGAAATGTCAGGACACCTCAGTGAGGCATACAAGAAGATCGCATCGCAGATAAACGTGCCCGGCTTTCGCAAAGGCAAGGTTCCACCAGCGATGATCGATCAACGCGTGGGCCGTGGCACTGTCCTGGATGAGGCAATCAACCTGGCTCTGCCTGACTTCTACTCCCAAGCCGCTCGCGAACATGATGTTCTCGTCCTTGGCCGACCAGTTGTAGACATCAAGGAATTCGTCGATAAAGAGAAATTGTCTTTCACTGTCGAAGTGAACGTGCGTCCTGAAGTTTTGCTTCCAGATTTCTCCACCATCACAATCAATGTCGATGACTCTGATGTGGGTGAGGCCGATATTGACGAGCAAGTAGAGGCATTAAGAGTCCGATTTGGCACCCTTAACACGGTTGAGCGCGCTGTGGCCACTGGTGACTTTGTCACGATCGATATGGTTGCACGCATCAACGGCGAAGATGTTGAAGGCGGCAGGGCCTCTGGGATGTCGTACGAGGTTGGAACAAACCGCATGATCGACGGTCTAGATGATGCCCTCATTGGCTTGAAGGCTGGCGACGTGAAGGCTTTCGAGACCCAACTGGTTGGAATGGAAGAGGGCCAGAAGGGTGATGTTGAAGTCACCGTGCAGGCCGTCAAAGAGCGCGAACTTCCAGCGCTTGATGATGCCTTTGCAGCCCTAGCAAGTGAATTCGATACCTTGGACGAACTCCGTGCAGATTTCCGTGAACGCCTGGGTCGAGTCAAGAAGTTGGAACAAGGAGCGCAGGCACGCGATCGACTGGTGGAGAAACTCCTTGCCGACATTGAGATCCCGGTTCCTGAAGAATTCATCACCGCTGAGGTAGAGGATCACCTGCAGGGTGAAAGTCGCATGGAAGACGCCATTCATCGCGCTGAAGTAGAGGAGCAGGTTCGCTCTTCTCTCAAATCAGACTTTTTGCTAGATGCCGTCGTCAAGGCCGAATCAGTTGAAGTAACAGAAATTGAATTGACCGAGTACCTGGTGCGCACTTCTTCACGTTACGGAATGGCACCTGAGCAATTCGCACAGGAACTTTCTAAGGCCGGCCAAATCAGCCAGCTCGTTGCCGAGGTCGGTCGCGCGAAGGCGCTCGCTAGCGTCCTAAGTCGAGTCACTGTCAAGGATGCTTCGGGAAATGCCATCGATTTGGAAGCGCTTCGGCCACAACCCACCGCCAGTGAGGAGTAACTCTCCGCTATAAGCGAACATTTACGCTCACAAGGCTCTAACGGGAAGTATTTAGCCTTGTAGGTTGTTAGGGTCAAGACAGGAAGTTTTATTGAGGAGGATGTTTCGTGGATTTAATAAGCACTCACCTGCCAGCGGCCGAGATCATTTTTCGCGCACCGCAATCTGGCTCAGGTGGACTCGATGATCAGGTTTACAACCGGTTGCTGAAAGAGCGCATCATCTTCCTCGGCTCAGTTGTCGAAGATTCGATGGCCAATGCAATCTGTGCGCAGATCCTTCTTCTGGCGGCAGAGGATCCCGAAAAGGATATTTATCTCTACATTAATTCCCCCGGGGGTTCAGTAACTGCGGGTATGGCCATTTATGACACCATGCAATTTGTAAGCAATGACGTTGCAACGGTGGGCATGGGTCTTGCCGCATCGATGGGTCAGTTCCTACTCTGTGCAGGGGCGGCTGGAAAGCGTTATGCAACACCACATGCTCGCATCATGATGCACCAGCCATCGAGCGGTATCGGCGGAACAGCAACAGACATCAAGATTCAGGCGGAGCAGATTGGCTTCACGAAGAAGAAGATGGCCGAGCTCATTGCTTTTCATACCGGCCAGTCTCTCGAGACAATTACGACAGATTCAGATCGCGATCGTTGGTTCACCGCTGATGAGGCCAAGGAATACGGCTTCGTAGATCATGTCGTACGGTCAGCAGTTCAGGTTTCAGGTCGTGGAGGCACCGCATGAAAATGGAATTCGATCGCGTGAATGAGATCACCAGCCGCTATGTCCTGCCAACGATTGAGGAACGCACTAGTTACGGGTACAAACGCTTAGATCCTTACACCAAGCTTTTCGAAGAGCGCATTATTTTCCTGGGTCAGGCAATCGATGACACCGTGGCAAACGATGTCATGGCTCAGTTGTTGACTCTTGAGTCGATGGATCCTGATCGAGAAATCAAGCTCTACATCAATTCACCTGGAGGTTCTTTCACGGCGCTCACCGCCATCTATGACACCATGCAATTTGTGCGCCCAGATGTTATAACCATCTGTCTAGGTCAGGCAGCATCGGCGGCTGCTGTCCTCCTTGCGGGGGGCGCAAAAGGTAAGCGCTTTGCACTTGAGCATTCTCGAATTCTGATTCATCAACCTTCTAGCGAAGGGGGAGGACAGGCCTCAGATATTGAAATTCAAGCGCGAGAGATTGCACGAATGCGCACACTTCTCGAAGAATTGATTGTTCGTCACTCCACTCGGTCACCAGAACAGATCGCTCAAGATATTGAGCGGGACAAAATTCTCACTGCAACCGAAGCAGTTGACTATGGTTTGATCGATCAGGTACTTGCCAGCCGTAAGGCCAAACCGACACACTAAGGGCTTCCACTTAGTATCGTCAGGAGTAGGCGTTTATGGCATTACTTGCGCCTGGCAGCCTATTTGCTTACAAGGATTACCGAAATCTTTGGATTTCAAATCTGCTCGTCACGGTTGGTGCCTCTGCATTTCCGATCGCGCTCGCGGTAACGGTTCTTGATGCCGGAGGAACAACAACGACGCTGGGGCTCATTCTTGCATCACGCGTATTGTCCTCGGTGTTACTTGCACCTGTCGGTGGAGTTTGGGCTGATCGCCTCCCGCGAAAGATGGTCATGATCGGGGCCGATATTTATCGCGCCATATTGATGATCGGTTTAATTTTTGTAGCAACCCCGTCGGTTCCTGCGTGGGGATTGGCGGTTCTAGTCTTTGCAATGGGCGCAGGAGAGGCATTTGGCTTTCCCGCATCTGGTGCCATTCTGCCAAGCGTCTTGCCGCCGGAGAAACTACCGGCAGGAAACGTGCTGCGCAGTATTGGGGTTCGTATCGCCCAAGTGGTTGGTCCTGGTGTAGGCGGATTTTCAGTTGCGGTTATCGGCGGGCGAATGACTTTCGCGGTCACAGCTGCCTTCTTCATTGCTGGAACTTTCTTGCTTATGGGCATCTCCGAAAAACCGCGCGAGGTCATTGATTTGCGACCGTCTTTCGTTACAGATTTGCACGAAGGTTTGAAGACCGTCTGGCACACCCCGTGGGTTGCAGCCTTGATAGCGATGTCGACTATGCAATTAATGGTTGTTCTCGCGAGCGAGAACGTTCTTCTTCCTGTAATCACTCGACGCGAATTTCATACCAACACGGTTTTTGCGACCGCTGCTGCAATGTTTAGCATTGGAGGTTCCATCTCGGCTCTCGTTGCAATGAGAGTGCGTGCGAAGCACCCGGGTCTGGTTGCCGTGATTATTTGGGGCTTCTTCGCCGTGGCGCCGTTGGTCCTTGCATTTCCGGCATCAAAGTGGGTGATCATCATCGGTTACCTCATCGCAGGAATATCGATTGGACCGTGGGAGGCATACTGGGCATCGGCAATTCAGAGAGAGATCCCTCAGGAACTACAGGGGCGCGTCTTCAGCGTGGACTATATGGGCTCGGTTGGCCTGATGCCTTTGGGCATGGCGCTGGTTGGTCCGATCACAAAGGCCATTGGTGAGCGCCAATTCCTCATCGGCTCGGTGGTCTTCCATCTTGTCGTCTGTGCTCTCGTTCTTCTCGTTCCGGGCGTTAAAGATCTGCGAACGCCGACTCGTTCGCAGAATTCTTCTCAGGGCGAACAGTCATGAGGCAAATAACCACGCCAGTGGCGCTTCAATGAACCTACCCTTGGCTCATGCCACCCCGCATTAGGGTGCCCAAACTAGGGTGATAAGAGGAGAGTCATGACGCGCATTGGCGAGACCAGCGATCTGCTTAAGTGTTCTTTCTGCGGTAAGACGCAGAAGCAAGTGAAGAAACTTATCGCAGGACCTGGCGTTTACATCTGCGATGAATGTATCGACCTTTGCAATGAGATCATCGTCGAAGAACTAACCGAGGCAAACTCACTTGGATTACAAGAGCTGCCAAAACCAGCAGAGATCTATGAGTTTCTCGATCAATATGTAATTGGGCAAGAGCGCGCAAAGAAGTCGCTCTCGGTCGCCGTGTACAACCATTACAAGCGCGTTCAAAGCGGGGATACAAAGCGTGAGGATTCAGTTGAATTGTCCAAGAGCAACATCTTGCTTTTGGGTCCGACTGGATGTGGCAAGACCTTGTTGGCGCAGACCTTGGCGCGGATGCTCAACGTTCCATTTGCGATCGCTGATGCAACGGCCCTCACCGAAGCCGGATATGTTGGCGAGGATGTTGAGAATATTCTGCTCAAACTTATTCAAGCCGCAGATTATGATGTGAAGAAAGCCGAGACTGGAATCATCTACATAGATGAAATCGACAAGGTCGCCCGCAAATCGGAGAACCCATCGATCACTCGCGATGTCTCGGGAGAAGGCGTACAACAGGCGCTTCTGAAGATTCTGGAAGGCACTGTTGCCTCAGTACCACCTCAGGGCGGTCGCAAGCATCCACATCAAGAATTCATTCAAATCGACACAACCAATGTCCTCTTCATTGTCGGCGGTGCGTTCGCAGGCCTTGAGAAGATCATCGAAGGCCGTAAGGGCTCTGCCGGCGTTGGCTTCAACGCAGTTCTGCAAACTGAGGCAGATCGCGATAAGCAGGATGTCTTTGCAGATGCCATGCCCGAGGACCTTTTGAAATTCGGAATGATCCCTGAATTTATCGGCCGTCTTCCCATCGTGACCAGCGTCGAGAAACTCGACAGGACTGCCCTTATGCAGATTCTTACTGAGCCAAAGAACGCCCTCGTTAAGCAATATGTCCGCCTGTTCGATTTAGATGACGTGGAACTCGAATTCACCACAGAATCCCTTGATGCCATCGCCGAGCTTGCCCTTCATAGGGGCACTGGCGCGCGTGGACTCCGAGCAATCATGGAATCCGTACTACTTTCGGTGATGTACGACGTTCCGAGCCGAACCGACGTAGCCAAGGTGATCGTCACCAAGGAATGCATCGCCGATGGGTCAGCCCCGACATTTGTTTCCCGAACTGGCGATATCCCAAAGAGGATCGTCCGCGGACAAAAGAGTCCGGAGGAGAAGAGCGCATAATCTAGACTCTCCTCCATGAGTCAACGCGAACTGCCTTCGAGTTTCTCTCCAGGCGAGGTCGAAGCCCCACTATATGAAAAGTGGGTTGCCGCTGGGTACTTCACCCCTGATGCTAAGTCAGACAAGCCACCTTTCACGATTGTGATTCCTCCTCCGAACGTAACCGGAAGCCTGCATATCGGTCACGCGCTGGATCACACATTGCAAGACATCCTCATCCGCATGAAGCGCATGAAGGGCTTCGCCGCGCTCTGGCTGCCGGGAATGGATCACGCGGGAATCGCGACGCAGAACGTTGTCGAAAAACAATTAGCAGCCCAAGGCTTGTCGCGTCACGATTTGGGTCGTGAAGAGTTCGTAAAAAAAGTCTGGGAGTGGAAAAGCAAATCCGGCGGTGCGATTCTGGGTCAGATGCGACGCTTTGGCGACAGCGTTGACTGGACGCGCGAGCGATTCACGATGGACGAGGGCCTCTCGCGAGCCGTTCTCACCATATTTAAGCGACTCTATGATGAAGGCCTAATTTATCGCGCAGAACGTATTATCAACTGGTGCCCACGATGCATGACAGCGATATCCGATATTGAAGTCGACCATAGCGATGATGAAGGCGAATTGATCTCCATCCGCTACGGCGAAGGCGAAGATTCCATCGTTGTCGCAACTTCACGTGCAGAGACGATGCTCGGTGATACCGCGGTCGCGGTACACCCCGATGATGCGCGATACGCGCACCTCATCGGAAAGTTGATCATGCTTCCACTTGTAGACCGCTTGATTCCCATCATTGCCGACGAACACGTCGATCCAGAGTTCGGCACTGGCGCTGTAAAAGTAACCCCAGCCCATGATCCCAACGATTTTGAAATCGGCCAGCGGCATTCTCTGGCAAGCATTGTCGTGCTCAATGCTGAAGCTTTTGTCACCGGAACCGGAACGCAATTCGACGGACTGGATCGCTTCGAAGCACGAAAGGCGGTGGTTGATGTACTGCGCGCGCAGGGGCGGATAGTTGTCGAGAGGCGTCCCTACTTGCACGCGGTTGGCCATTGTCAACGATGCGATACAACTGTTGAACCGCTCCTGTCCAAGCAATGGTTTGTGAAAGTTGCCCCACTTGCGAAGGCCGCAGGCGATGCCGTCCGTGAGGGCAAGGTCAAGATAGAACCCGCCTCGCTTGAACCTCGATATTTTGAATGGGTCGACAACATGCACGACTGGTGCATCTCCAGGCAACTCTGGTGGGGGCACAGGATTCCTGTGTGGTACGGACCCACTGGAGAAGTTGTTGTTACGGGACCGGATGAGGATGCGCCTGAGGGCTATGTTCAAGATCCAGATGTACTGGATACGTGGTTCTCCTCGGCGTTGTGGCCGTTCTCCACTTTGGGTTGGCCCGAAGAGACTGAAGATTTGAAGAAGTTCTACCCAACTAGCGTCTTGGCAACTGGCTACGACATCTTGTTCTTCTGGGTTGCCCGCATGATGATGTTCGGACTTTTTGCCATGGACGGCATTCCTCCGTTCCATGTAATTTCTTTGCATGGACTCGTACGCGACAAATTCGGTAAGAAAATGAGCAAAAGTCGTGGCAACAGCATTGATCCTCTAGTATTCATGGATCTATATGGCGCTGACGCGATTCGTTTTACGTTAGCACGCGGGGCTAATCCAGGGGCAGATCAAGCTCTTGCAGAGGAATGGATCGCAGGGTCTCGAAATTTCGGAACCAAACTTTGGAATGCGACGCGCTTTGCAATGATGAACGGGGCAACAGTCTCAGGAGATCTACCCGAGTTTGAATCTCTGAACGCGATCGATCGTTGGATTTTGAGTCGCTTGAATTCGACCATAGGCGAAGTAGATTCCCTACTTGAGTCATACGAGTTCGCACGCGCATGCGAACTCATCTATCACTTCGCATGGGACGATCTCTGTGATTGGTATCTGGAGTTATCTAAAGAAGCCTTCGCCACCGGCACCGCGCATGATTCGAAGCGAGTCCTCGGCCACGTGCTTGATCAATTATTGCGATTGATGCATCCGATAATGCCCTTCATCACCGAGGAACTCTGGACGACGTTAACGGGTGGTGAGTCACTTGTCATCGCGCGGTGGCCAGTGCCAAATCCTTCACACAACGACACCGACGGTGAAAAACTTATCCTTCAGGTGCAAGAGATGATCACTGAAGTTCGCCGGTTCAGAAACGATCAGGATATCAAGCCGAGCAAGAGAATTCCTGGCCAATTCCACGCACCCAAGGAGTTCGCACGCTACGAAAGCGCTATACGTTTTGTGCTCCGTATCGATCACCCCGAAGAGGGTGTCTTCACGCCGAGCAAGACACTGGAAATCGGCAAGTTCAAAATTGAATTAGATCTGAGACAGAGCATTGATATTGTCGCAGAGCGATCAAGGTTGACCAAGGATCTGGTTCTGGCAAAGAAAGATCGTGAGACGGCGATCGTCAAACTTTCAAACGAAGGCTTCATGGCAAAGGCGCCAGATAGCGTTGTAGCCGAGATCAAGGAACGTCTTTCTAAGACGGATTCTGAAATCGAGCGGATCACGGTTCAACTAGCCCAAATGCCGCCGGCATGACCACTTCCGAGGATCAAGCCCGCCTCCACGCAATTGAAGTCGCACTAGAGGCGCGCTGGCCCGAAACTCGTATTGCACCCTCTCTGGAACGAATATCTGCCCTAGTCGATATGTTGGGCTCGCCTCAGTTGGCATACCCGACCATTCACGTGGCAGGTACCAATGGGAAGACGACGACAGCGAGGATGATCGATTCGCTGATGAATGCGACGGGCCTTCGGACAGGGCGCTTCACAAGCCCACATTTGGAGAGTCTCCTCGAGCGCATCGCCATCAACGGCGAACCAATCGACCCTAAATTCTTCATATTTGCTTACAACGACGTGGCCCCATATCTGGATTTGATGGATCAGAAGTTCGAAAATCCCATTTCGTTTTTCGAAGCGATGACGGCCCTGGCCTTTGTGGCTTTTTCCGAGTGGCCAGTTGATATCGGAATTATCGAAGTGGGCATGGGTGGTGAATGGGATGCCACCAATGTAGTTGAAGCAGCAGTATCTGTGATTACTCCGATCGGTTTTGATCACACCGCATATCTTGGAAATACGCTGACAGAGATTGCCAAGACCAAGGGTGGAATCATCAAAGAGGGTTCTTCAGTAGTCCTTGCGGGCCAGGAACCCGAAGCGGCTGTCGAACTGATGCGCCGAGTCGCAGAAGTTGGTGCAGAAGTTGCGCGCGAAGGAATTGAGTATTCACTGGAGAGACGAAGCGTTGCAGTTGGCGGCCAACTCATTACGATCAAGGGAATTGCTGGCCGTTACGAGGATATCTTCCTTCCCCTTCACGGAAAACATCAAGGGGCCAATGCGGCAACAGCCCTGGTTGCAGTGGAGGCATTCTTTGGCGGACAGGAGCTCGATCCTGAGTCAGTTCAGGCAGGCTTTGCCGCGGTGACTTCACCGGGTCGTTGCGAAACTGTTTTTCATGATCCAACCGTCATTCTTGATGCAGCACACAATCCACACGGTGCAAAGGCTCTGGCAGAAACACTGGAATCCGAATTTACATTTGACGAAATCATTGGCGTATTTGCAGCCTTTGCAGATAAGGACGTTGAGGGGATATTAAAAGCTTTGGAACCTGTTTTCAATTCGCTCATTGTGACCGCGAGCGATTCCTCACGTGCGATGCCTGCGGAGGATATAGCACGAATTGCGACCCGCATCTTCGGGTCTGGCCGGGTGAGGGTTGTTGAGAATCTTGAAGAAGCAATCAGGGGCGCGATTGCAGATACTCGAGGATCTCTCGCCAAGAGTTCGATTGGCGTTGTCATTACTGGTTCGGTTGTCACAGTCGGGCAATCACGGGCAATTCTCAAACGACTCTCAAGTGATTGAGATGAAGCGCAGATGAAAGTCTTAGCATCGGCGGTTCTTACCATGGAAATCATGGTCATGGGCTTTGCAGTTTTGCTCGCGTCAAAAGATCACAGTGCATCAATTCTCGTGTGGGGTGGGGCAATCGCGGCGCTTCTGGTGGTTGCAGTGGCGATGTTACGGAGGAGCGCTGGTTGGATTCTCGGCTCGGTCCTTCAGATTGCGATGATCGGATATGGATTCGTCGTCACCCCTCTATTTTTCTTGGGATCGGTCTTTCTGGGGCTCTGGGTTGCCGCCATCGTCGTGGGGCGAAAGGGCGAGGCTGCCCGCACGGCCCTCCTGAAGGCGGGCGAGACCACGGGTCGATAGACCGATTACACTCTGGGGGTGATCACAGAGAGAACTTTGGTTTTGATTAAGCCAGATGGCGTTAAGCGCGGGCTAATCGGTGAGGTTATCTCTCGTATTGAGACGAAAGGATATTCGGTCATCGCATTGAAAATGCTCCAAGCTGACCGGTCGATCCTTGAACAGCATTACGCTGAACACGCGGGCAAGTCGTTTTACGAACCGCTTGTCGAGTTCATGTTATCTGGACCGATTGTTGCCCTCATCGCCGAAGGCACTCGCGTGATCGAAGGATTTCGCTCCCTCGCTGGTGCGACAGATCCTACCGTGGCTGCGCCCGGAACAATTCGAGGCGACCTAGCTCGGGATCAAGGTACAAACGTCGTTCAAAACATCGTGCACGGTTCTGACTCTCTCGAGTCGGCCAACGGCGAGATAGAGATTTTCTTCAAAGGATTTTCAATTGAGAGGAATACATGAGCAACAGAATGTCATTCATTGGCCGCGACATGGCCATTGACCTGGGTACTGCAAATACCCTCGTTTACGTACGCGGGCGTGGCATTGTTCTCAATGAGCCAAGTGTTGTAGCGGTCAATCAAGACACAGGTGCAATTCTGGCGGTTGGTCATGAAGCCAAGAAGATGATCGGTCGTACCCCCGGCAACATAGTCGCCATCCGCCCGCTCAAGGACGGTGTCATCGCCGACTTCGATACGACAGAGCGTATGTTGCGCTACTTCATTCAGAAGGTGCACCGTCGTCGTTATCTTGCCAAACCGCGCATTGTCGTCTGTGTTCCATCCGGAATCACTGGGGTTGAACAGCGCGCTGTGAAAGATGCCGGATACGCAGCAGGTGCTCGCAAGGTTTACATCATAGAAGAACCGATGGCCGCAGCGATCGGTGCTGGTCTTCCGATCCACGAGCCAACCGGCAACATGGTGGTCGATATCGGTGGTGGAACAACTGAAGTCGCGGTTATCTCCCTCGGTGGAATCGTTACGGCACTGTCAATTCGCGTTGGCGGAGACGAGCTCGATCAGGCCATTATTAACTGGGTAAAGCGCGAATTTTCCCTTCTACTCGGAGAACGCACCGCTGAAGAAATCAAGATGGCAATTGGCTCTGCCTATCCAATCCAAGGCGAGCCTGACGCAGAAATTCGCGGACGCGATCTTGCCACTGGTCTTCCAAAGACGATTGTTGTTACCGCCGCCGAAATCCGCAAGGCAATTGAGGAACCAGTAAACGCGATCGTCAACGCTGTGAAGAGCACGCTGGATAAGACTCCGCCGGAGCTGGCGAGTGACCTTATGGATCGTGGCATTGTTCTCACGGGCGGCGGCGCACTTTTGCGCGGACTCGATGAGCGTCTTCGTCGCGAGACCGGTATGCCAATTCATATTGCAGATCGTCCCCTCGATGCTGTTGTTGAGGGTACTGGAAAATGTATCGAAGAATTTGAGGCTTTAGAGAAAGTCTTGATCTCCGAACCTCGTCGATAGGTACGCCCTAGATGCGATACGGCGGGGACAATCGCAGTCGCTTGTTGCTTGTGACGTTGATCGTCACATCCCTTTTTCTGATCACCTTGGATCTTCGAGGCGTCTCATTGATCACGGGCCTTCGCCATGGCACTCAGAGTATGTTGGGGCCTTTTCAGCGCGCAGCAAGTACTGCTTTTAGTCCGGTCGGAAGTTTCTTCTCGGACATCGCCCACCTGGGCCGGACTCGCTCCGAACTGAAGAGCCTTGAAGCGCAGAACTCACAACTTCGAAGCACGCTCATTGATCGAAAGAACATCGAGACCCAGATTAAGCAATTGAAATCCGTCCTCAATCTCTCAGGAACTGGCGGGTACAAGATCGTTAGTGCAAAGGTTATTTCTCAGGGAACCAGCGCCTCGTTTAGCCAATCGATCACGATCGACGTTGGCGCGAATGCGCACCTAACCCGCGACATGACTGTTCTCTGCGGAGACGGACTTGTCGGCGTCGTGAAAGAAGTTTATGCATCAACGGCACTGGTCATGCTGGAATCTGATCCATCGTTCCGAGTGGGCGTGCGGATTGCGGGAAGTCAGGAAATTGGCATACTGAGCGGCCAGGGAACTGACAGAGCGATTTTGCAGTTGCTCGACAGCCAGACCACCGTGAAGGTCGGCGATGTTCTCCTATCTCGCGGAAGTGAAGGCGGAAAACCCTTTGTTCCTGGGGTTCCTGTCGGAACCGTCACCTCGGTTCCAAATTCGGCCGGTTCCGTATCGCAACTCGCAGAAGTCCAATTCTTTACTCACCTTCACTCATTAGGGATCGTGGCAGTAGTGGTCAGTCCGCCGATCACCGATCCGCGTGACGCTTTGGTGCCAGCTAAGCCAATTCCGACGCCAGTACCAACGGTAACTATCTATGTGACACCGACCCCGACGCCAATTCCATCTACTACACCCACAGCCAAGAAGTAGTTCGAGATGTACACCCGACGTGGCTTCTATTCCACAGCGATCTTCGCAATCGTCTACTTGGTGCAACTGATGATTATTGATCAAGTGCATCTGCCATTTGGCGGTTTCTCAGTATTTTTGATTTTCACCCTCTGTTGGGCCGCTCTCAGTACCCCAGAGATTGGTGCGATCGTGGGTTTCTTCGCAGGACTGTTCACGGATTTCGCGCCTTCCTCCAACGGCCCAGTAGGGCAGTGGGCTCTGATTCTTGCAGCTATCGGATTTGGAATTGCCTTCCTCCGATATGGAGATGACAGTCTGCGAAGTGATCCGTTGAGCCTGGTGGTCTTTGTCGCGGCTGCAGTTGTTGTAGCGATCGTTACCTACATACTCCTGAATGCCCTCCTTGGCATCGATGTCGGCAGGGTCTCGCAGCTTGCAAGGACAGTGATCGGCAATGGACTTTGGAGTTTGGCAATCGCACCATTTGTCCTGCCGATCGCATCACGGCTCCACCGCGCAATATTTGAAACTCGAGAATTCCAATGAACGAGCGCTCTCGTCTTAGCTTGATCGTCACCCAGACACTGATCATCTCTCTCATGCTCGCCCTGCTCGGGCGACTTTTCTATTTGCAGATCGGTGCAGGGCCGAAGTACCGGGATGCGGCGTTGAGTATTCAAAGTCGCGACATCGTCACTCCTGCAACACGTGGTCTCATTGTTGATTCATCAGGTGTTCCCCTTGCACTCAACCGCGTGGGTTTGGCAGTGACAGCCGATCGAAGTGTGTTGGATAAGCAGAGTGATAAAGGTGTCGCAATCCTCAAAAAAACGGCGAAACTTCTCGGTTTGAAGTACGCAGATGTTTACCGCCAAACACGATTATGCGGTGAGTTGCCAAAGACGGTGCAAGCCGGCTGTTGGACCGGTACTCGCTATCAGCCGATTCCGATCACTAAAGACGCTGATCCCTCAAAAGCCCTCCAAATTGTCGAGAGAGCCGATATGTATCCTGGAATCGATTCGATGCCCGTTGCCGTGCGAAGTTACCCAGGTATCGATGGCGTGAATGCCGCACACCTTCTCGGATATGTCGGCCCTCTGACCGAAGCAGATATGACGTCAACTAATGGCACCCACTATTACCGGAGCGAATCAATCGGAAAGGCTGGCCTTGAGTATCAATATGATCAGTATTTACGAGGAAAGCCGGGAATTCGCACCGTTATCGTTGATAGACGAGAGGCCGTAACGAGACAGTCACAGAATATAAAGCCGATTCCCGGTAATCATCTCGTGACAAGTTTGAACGCCAAGCTCCAAGCTTCAGCGGAAAGCGCCTTGGCCGACGCAGTCGCTCGAGCTCAAAAGGCGGGCAATGTCGCCGACGGCGGTGCTGCAGTAGTTCTGGATGTGAAGACAGGGCGAGTTCTGGCGCTGGCTTCGTACCCAACCTATGACCCCAACATTTGGGAAAAGGGTTTAACGGTGAAGCAGGCCAAAGATCTATTCAGTGCGGCCAACGGCGTTCCTGCACTAGATCGTGCATTGCAGGGGCTTTACGCACCTGCATCCACTTTCAAGGCGGTCTCCCTTGTCGCGGCGGCAAATGCGGGATACAACTTAAATGCTACGTACAGTTGTCCGGCAAGTGTTCAAGTGGGTACCACCCTCTTTCACAACTTTGAAAGCAGGGCCCAAGGAACGATTACGATGCGCGATGCCATCGCTATTTCATGTGACACCATCTGGTATCGCATTGCATTTGATGAATGGCTCAAAGATGGTGGGCTCTCACCCAAGAAGAATGCCCATGACTATTTCTTCTCTGCGGCGCGTGGTTTTCAGATGGGCAAGAAGACAGGGATTGATCTTCCAGCCGAATCAAGCGGTCGTCTAGCCGATCGACAGTGGCGCCTGGCGTGGTACAAACAGAATAAGAATTATTACTGTGACTACACAACGCGCGCACCAAGGAGTCAGCAGACAGCATTCCTTGTTGCACTGGCAAAAGAGAACTGTGTAGACGGGGACAAGATCCGCGGAGGTGACGCCGTGAACTTCTCTATCGGACAAGGTGACAGTGTCGTCACGCCTCTCAAACTGGCGCAGATGTATTCAGCAGTGGCCAACGGTGGAAGGATTTGGCAGCCCACGGTGGGGGAGGCAATTGAGACAACGGATGGAAAGGTTCTTGCTAGGTTTGCACCAAAGGTTCTTGGCAAGCTGCCCGCGAAAAAATCTACGTTGACATTCATACAAGGCGCCCTCCGTCAAGTGGTTATTAGCGGTACCGCTGCTTTCACATTTAATGGTTTTCCAGTGCCAGTGAGTGGCAAGACGGGAACTGCTGAAGTATTCGGTCTTAACCCAAATGGAACCAAGAAGGGCAACACTTCGTGGTTTGCCTCATTCGGCCCTAGTGATAAACCTCGATACGCAGTTGTCATGATGGTGAGCCAAGGTGGATTTGGATCTGATATCAGCGCCGTTGGGGTCCGCCATATCTACGAAACACTCTTTGGCGTAGTCGGAACTAAAGTGGTTCCAGGCAAAGCTCTCTTTCCGTCGGGTCCCCCCACCGCATTGCCCAGAATTTCTCCAACTATGAAGGTGACAACGACCCCATGAGCGCACCGTATTTGATCAAGAACCGTAGAAAGCGAGGTTCACTGCTGAGAGGATTCGATCCGGTTCTTAGCGCGGCCGTGGTCGGGCTGCTTGTTATGGGAACACTCTTAGTGTATTCGGCAACCCGATTTTGGTACGCCGCGGCAGGGCTTGACCCGCAGTACTACCTGAAGCGCCACGTCATCAATATCCTGATCGGATTAGCACTAGCGCTCGGAACCACCATCATTGACTATCGGCTGTTGCGCGCCTATACGCCTGTCATCTGGGCGGCCGGAGTCCTGGGGCTGATTGCTGTGCTTGTTCCTGGAATTGGGAAATCGGTCAACGGCCACCAGGCGTGGATTTCCTTACCTGGAGGGTTTCAGTTGCAGCCCGTAGAGCTAGCCAAGATTTCGATCATTGTAGGAATGTCGCTTCTGCTCTCTGAGCGAATGCACGACAGTGCTGAACCGACTCATCGCGACGTAATGCTCGCTCTGGTTATTTCAGCGATTCCGATTGTTCTCATTTTGCTTGAACCAGATATGGGCACGGTTATGATCATCGGCGCTTCGGTGGTGATGATCATTGCCGTGTCGGGTGCGCCATCGCGATGGGTGGTCGGCCTTCTCATCGTTGCGGTGCTTGGCGGGTTCACTGCGGTAAAAATGGGAGTTGTAAAAGATTATCAACTCAAGAGATTACAGTCTTTCGTGAATCCCTCTGCCGATCCGCAACTCAGCGGTTATCAGTTGCGGCAGTCGCGTATCACTATCGGCTCGGGTGGCTTGACTGGCAAGGGATTATTCAAGGGTCCGCAAACAAATGGACGCTTTGTACCTGAACAGCAGACCGACTTCATCTTTACCGTGTCGGGGGAAGAACTCGGCTTTTTGGGAAGTTCGACCATCTTGATTCTGTTCCTAATTATTTTCCTGAGGGGAATCAGGATCGCCCGAAGATCGCAAGACTTATTTGGAAGGTTGGTCTGTATTGGGGTGGTCGCGTGGTTTGCACTACAGGCTTTTGAGAACATCGGGATGACTATGGGCGTTATGCCTCTCCTTGGTGTTCCCCTTCCATTTGTTTCCTACGGGGGATCGAGCATGTTCGCCAACCTGATCGGGATCGGACTTCTTCAGAACGTCCATGCCCGCCAGAGAGGCTGAGCGCCCAGCGATCTGATGGAGCGGAGAGTTTGCTCTTGTAAGAGATTCAAAAGATGTTTGACAAGCGTAAAAAGAAAATTATTACCTTCTTGTTGCGCCAGATGAACTGAATGCAAATGAACTTACCAATTCGCGTGATTGTTCATACTTCTGACGGTGGGGAAGCATGTAAGGATGTGCGAAGAACCGGTTTTTCCTTTAGCCTTCACTCGATACTCACTTCCATAAATGGCTGAAAGGTTTTCAATGGTTGATTTAGCAACTTGGGAAAAGCGCGCGATTGCACTTAAGCCGGCCTCGCAATTATTCATTGACGGCAAGTACGTTGATGCAGCTTCAGGGAAAACCTTTGAAAGCATTTCACCACGCGGGCAGCATGTTATCGCAAGTGTTTCCGCAGGAGATTTCGAGGATGTAGACCGGGCAGTTGAATCCGCTACAAAAGCCTTCGAATCCGGCGTATGGCGCGAGATGAATCCTCGCGACAAGAAGGTAGTAATGCTTAAATGGGCAGAGTTGATACGAGAGAATTCTGAAGAATTGGCCCTACTCGAGACACTTGAAGTCGGTAAGCCAATAAGTGATTCGCTATCGGTAGATACCCAAAGCGCAGCACGAGCAATTCAATGGTATGCCGAAACCATTGACAAGACCTATGATGAAATTGCTCCAACACCACGAAATGCAATTGCAATGATCACTCGCGAGCCACTCGGGGTAGTTGGCGCTGTCGTTCCCTGGAACTACCCGATGATTATTACTTCCTGGAAGTTGGGTCCAGCCCTGGCCATGGGGAACAGTATTATTGTGAAACCGGCAGAACAATCATCTTTAACAACGTTGTTAATGGCGCGTCTAGGAATTGAGGCAGGACTCCCTGATGGTGTATTTAACGTTGTTACTGGGCTTGGGCCAGAAGCTGGTCAGGCTCTGGGCCGACATAATGGAGTTGCAAAATTGGCCTTCACCGGGAGCGCGCCCACTGGTCGCAAGATGATGCAATACGCAGCCGAATCCAATCTTAAGCAGGTCGCGCTCGAATTGGGCGGCAAGAGCGCCCACGTAGTACTAGATGATTGCGTGGATCTTGATGCCGCAGCGTCAGCAATTGCATGGGGTATCTATTACAACTCAGGTCAGACTTGTAATGCCGGCTCTCGAGTCATTGTTCAAAAAGGGATTAAAACCGAACTTTTTGAGAAGATTACTAAATTTGTCGATGACTTCCATGTTGGGGATCCACTAGATCCAAAGACCCAGATGGGACCGCTTGTCTCTAAAGTTCAACGTGAACGCGTAAATTCCTATCTTGAACTTGTCGGACAAGATGGGGAGCACTTCATTTTTGGCGGTCAGCAGACTCGTGGTGATGATTTGACGATTATGCCAACTCTAATTGACGGCGCTAAACATCATTCGCGTTTGTCTCAAGAAGAGATCTTTGGTCCAGTTTTAGTCGCCATCGAAGCAAAAGATGAATCCGAAGCAATTGAGTTGGCAAACGGGACAGAATATGGATTGGCTGCCGCAGTCTGGACAAATAATGTTGGGCGGGCACATCGAATCGCGCGTCAATTGCGTGCTGGAACTGTGTGGATTAACACATTCGACGCACTTGATGTCATCACACCATTTGGTGGGTTTAAAGGTTCAGGTGCCGGGCGCGATAAATCCCTACATGCGCTCGATGCATATAGCGGACTAAAGACAACGTGGGTCGATCTAAGTTAATTGACTGAGGAGGAATATCAAGATGGCATTAGACACATTTCCAACCGGCGTAACAATTTCTGGGGCAAGGGTAGATCGCGAAGATGAGATATTGACTTCACGCTCTCTTGAATTGATTGCGCTGCTTCATCGCAATCTCGACGCACGGCGCATTGATCTGCTCGAGAAGCGCTCTAAAAGAATGGCCGATATCGCCGCCGGAGCCAATCTTGAATTTCTACCAGAGACGGCAACGGTTCGTGAGGACGCATCATGGAAAATCGCTAAGCCTGCACCTGCTCTAGTAGATCGTAGAGTTGAAATCACAGGCCCAACCGACCGCAAAATGACGATAAATGCCCTCAATTCTGGTGCCAAAGTCTGGCTCGCTGACCAGGAAGATGCTATTACACCGCTTTGGGAAAATGTAATAAACGGGCAGATAAATCTTCTTGATGCGATCACTCGAAAGATCGATTTTGTCAATGAAGGGGGCAAGAGGTATCAACTCCGACCCGACGATGAACTGGCAACGATTGTTGTGCGGCCTCGTGGATTACACCTACCAGAGAAGCATGTTCTCATTGATGGTCAGGTCGTTGCTGGCGCTTTTGTAGATTTCGCACTTTACATGTCGACGTCGGCACAACTTCAAATCGAACGGGGGCAAGGACCCTTTTTCTACCTTCCAAAACTAGAGTCGCATTTAGAGGTGCGGCTATGGAATGAGGCATTCAATCTCGCACAAGATTTCCTTAATATTCCACGTGGAACCATTCGGGCAACAATTCTCATTGAAACCTTCCCAGCGGCGTTCGAAATGGAGGAGTTCCTCTTTGAAATACGCGAGCATTCAGCGGGACTCAATGCAGGTCGTTGGGACTACATGTTTAGCGTCATTAAGAATTACCGGACACGCGGAGAGGGTTATGTTTTGCCCGACAGAAACTCGGTCACCATGACGGTTCCATTTATGCGCGCTTACACCGAGCTTCTGGTACACACCTGTCATAAGCGCGGCGCCCATGCGATTGGGGGCATGGCCGCCTTTATTCCGAGTTCAGATCCCGCAGTCAATGAAGTTGCGTTCGCCAAGGTTGTCGCTGACAAGACCCGTGAGGCAAATGATGGATTTGACGGATCATGGGTTGCCCATCCGGGGATGGTCGAAACTTGCCGTGAGCAATTTACTAAAGTTCTGGGGCAAAATCCGAATCAGATCGACAAAGCACTGGATGTGGTATCAGTAACTGCCGAGCAACTTCTCAATATTTCGGCGACTCCTGGATCGGTCACTGAAGCGGGGGTTCGAAACAACATCAGTGTTGCCATCCAGTATCTGGCATCCTGGCTAAATGGCACTGGGGCGGTAGCAATTTTCAATTTAATGGAAGACGCGGCTACGGCAGAAATTGCACGATCGCAAATCTGGCAATGGCTGCACAATGGAATTGTGCTTGAGAACGGTGTTCTACTCACGGCACAGTTAGTCAACGATTTTGCAGACGAAGAGATCGCGAAATTGGGTGGCGATTGGTCGCGATTTGATAAAGCACGTGAAACTTTTATTGATATAGCTGTATCTGACGACTATCTTGATTTCTTAACTTTGTCGGCCTATGAGCGGATGCCGTAAGAGGAAAATTACTCAGGCAAATTGATGAAGAGTTCTTCAATTTGCCTAGCCGCCTCACTCATGATCGGAGTCAAGTCTCGCAGTTCGGCTTCGGTAGTATTGAAAGTTGGAAGAGTCACATTCAGGTAGGCAAGCGTTCTACCAGCTCGATCGAGAATTGATGCTGAGATTCCGCACCATTCTTCGCGATGTTCTTTGTAGTTGTAGGCAAATCCATTCTTGCGTGCCTCATAAATCCCTTCACGGAGTATCCTGGGATCAGTCAAGGTGAAGGGTGTAAGTGCGTCAAGGTCGCGACCAAGAAATGCTTCCAACTCATCGTCTGGGAGTGATGCCAAATAGAGTTTTCCAACTGAGCCACAATGCAAAGGAACGTCTAAACCCGTTAAGTCCACTTGGATTGGACTATTGCTTCGGCAGTAGTCAACAACAACTAATTGCCCACGAGTTGCAACTTCAAGAAATGCACTGCCGTCAGTTTTTGCAGCGACTGATTCTAAAACTGGCCTAGCACGTCGGACCATAGAGGTGCCATCGGCTGCAGCGGCTAAACGAATTGCCCCAGATCCAATCTTGTAATGTCCCGAGTCGTCGATTCTTTCAGCAAGCTCGAAGTGGACCAATGTGTTCATGAGTCGCCAAGTAGTAGAGCGATTGACACCGGCAGCTTTGGCTAATTCAGGAATCGTCGGAGGGTTATGACTTGCTACAAGAGCTTCAAGCAAATAAAGAGCCCGCTCAACTGCTTGTACGCGTTGCGCCATACGAACCACCCATTTTTCTTTTAACGTATTTAACTCTATGAGTCCCCAAAGTGAGCATAGACCGAAAAGAAAAAAAGCAAAATACCTGTTGCATGCAGGCGGCAGTGGTTACGCTAAGCAAAATTTGGAAGCCATCCTTATACCCACCCTGGAAGGGGATTTACTTCGTGAAGATGAAGGCGGCAGTTCTTGAGAGTGTTGGTTCCAAATTTGAAATCTGTGAAGTGGATTTAGCTGAGCCTAAAGCTGGTGAAGTTTTAGTAAAAATCGCAGCAAGTGGCTTGTGTGCGAGCGACCTGAATGCCATTGATGGTAAGCGTAAGTTGGTTCCATTTCCTGCAGTGATCGGTCACGAGGCATCAGGAGTAGTTGTTGAAGTTGGAGTGGGCGTAACACGAATTAGGCCCGGGGATCATGTAATTCTTTCGATCGTTCCAAGTTGCGGAATGTGCCATTACTGCCAGAACGGTCGTCCGAATTATTGCTCCACTGCAGGAGATGCAATGAGTGTCGGCGGATTACTTGATGGAACTAGTCGACTAACTCGGAACGGAGAACACCTAAACCACTTCTTGACCGTTGCATCATTTGCTGAATACGCAGTGGTACCCGAATCTGGCGCTGTGGTAATTCCGAAGGAGATGCCACTTGATCGAGCGGCATTGGTGAGCTGTGCAGTGATCACGGGTTACGGGGCAGCGATAAATACGGCAAAGGTGCAAAGGGGATCTCGCGTCGTTGTCTTTGGTTGCGGTGGTGTTGGCCTAAATATTCTTCAGGGTGCTCGTATTGCCGGTGCAAAGCGAATTATCGCTGTTGATGTTAGTGACGAGAAACTTGAACTGGCTAAGAAGGTTGGAGCCACAGATCTCATCAATGCTAAGAATGTTGATCCAGTAATTGCGATCAGGGAACTCACAGGGGGCGTGGATTACGCATTCGAAGCTCTAGGTAGGGAAGAGACAATCGCGCAGGCATGGCTGACGGTGGACGTTGGAGGAAGTCTCACACTGGTAGGACTCCTCAACAACGGTGCGAAGTTGACGCTAGATGCCGGGCCGTTTGTTAATGAGCAATCGATTAAGGGTTGTTACTTCGGCTCGGCGAATCTTCAGCGTGATGTCAATTTATTGGTTGAAAGTTATTTGTCGGGTGAACTATTCCTAGATGAACTCATTTCTAGGCGGGTGTCGCTGAGCGAGTTAAATGACGCCTTTGATCAATTACGAGCGGGGAAGGGTGCACGGAGCGTGCTGGTCTTTGACTAGAGATGAAAAAGATTTCGAACTGGCTGGAAACAAACGGTTCGGATGCGTCAAGAAGCGATAAAGGGGGCTAACGCAAATTTTGCGATGGTCTAGCAAGGAAAGAAATACAGAATACAAATCTACTAAAGGAGGCAACAAGTGAAGTTCAATAAACTCACTACGTCAGTAGCATCGCTTTCCCTTGCGGTCGCGATTGTCGTTCCGGCGTTTACTGCAAGCGTGGCAAACGCAGCAGTGAAGAACGCGGCTTCAGCCACGTCAGCCAAGGATATGGGCGGATTAAAGGGCTTGGAAGCTGCATGCAAGAAGGAAGGCCAACTCAACATCATTGCCGATCCACACGATTGGGCTAACTATGGAGAGATCATCACGGGCTTCAAAACTAAGTACAAGGTAAAGATCGATGAAGCTAACCCCAATGGGTCAAGTCAAGATGAAATCAATGCTGCAAACCAACTTCGTGGAACAAAGCGCGCACCGGATGTATTTGACATCGGTCAGGCTGTTGCTTACGCAAATCTCAACATGTTTGCCGCGTATAAAGTTGCAGCATGGAAGAGTATTCCGGCAGCGCTCAAAGAGCCACATGGATTCCTCACCAAGGATTACGGCGGCTACATGTCAATCGGCTATGACGCATCACTTGGAACAGTTACTTCCCTTGATGACCTCCTCAAGCCAGCGTTTGCCGGCAAGGTCGCCCTCAACGGCGACCCAACCACGGCACAAGCTGGTATGAATGGAGTCATCATGGCTTCAATCGTCAACGGTGGATCACTTGGAGATATCTCGAAAGGTGTCGAGTGGTTCAAGAAACTCAAAGATGTAGGCAACTTCATCAATGTTGATCCAACGCCTGCGACAATCGCGTCAGGACAGACTCCCGTGGTATTTGACTGGGATTATCTGCAGAGCGCACAAGCTGCGAAGCTTGTCACAAAGGGCATTACCTGGAAGATATTTATTCCATCCGGAGCCGTCGTTGGCGCTTTCTATAACCAAGCGGTAAATATCAACGCTCCCCATCCAGCATGTGCACGTCTCTGGATGGAGAATATGTTCTCGCCCGTGGGCCAGAATGCGTTTCTAAAGGGTGGAGCACGTCCAGTTCTCGCTGATGCTATGGCAAAGGCCGGGACTATCAACAAGGCTTTATTTGCGGCGCTCCCAGTTGTTAAGGGAACTCCACAGATCGCATCTGTTGAGCAGACTAAGGCAGCTAACGATTATCTAAAGGCTAATTGGGCTGCTGCCGTCGGCACGCGCTAAAGAATCACGAGCCCTTTAGTGACTCAAGAGGTTCCAGAATCGGGAACCGGCTCCGCACTTCGCGGAGCCGGTTCACGGCACTTGCGCGGGAAGACGGCATATTTTGGCGTTCTCCCATTTTCAATGCTGGTTCTTCTCTTTTTGCTATGGCCCACGTATAGCGTCGTAGTCGGGGCATTCAAAAACTCCGAAGGTGCATTCACTTGGTCGATTATCAAATCTGCACTCGCCGATCCGGCCCACATCATCGCATTCGAACACACGCTCCAGGTTTCAGCCGTTACAGCAATCATCGGTGCGGTTGTGGGCGCACTTTTCGCTTGGGCAATTGCGACAGGGAAGCGCGACGGGTTTATGCGGCGGGTTTGCCTTTCGGCATCGGGTGTTTTGGCGCAATTTGGCGGAGTTATGCTCACCTTTGCGTTTCTTGCAACCTTTGGGTTCAACGGCCTTATGACCACGCTCTTTGCCAAGAGTTTTCCACACTCCTTTCTTGCACGACCAGATTGGCTTTATGGAATTGTTGGCCTCTGCGTGGTTTATTCCTTTTTTCAAATCCCTTTGATGTTTCTCGTATTCCTACCAACTATCGATAGTTTGAGGCCGGAATGGCGAGAGGCATCCAGCAGTCTTGGAGGCAATACTTTGGAATATTGGCGCCGCGTTGGCATCCCTGTGCTGACACCCTCATTTCTTGGCGCCGCTTTGCTGCTTTTTGCAAATTCCTTCTCTGCCTATGCCACAGCGGCGTCGTTGATTAGTCAGGGTTCAATTATTACTCCCCTTGAGATTAGCTCGGCACTCTCAAGTGAGACAGGGGCTGTGAATCCAGCGCTGGCCAAGGTGCTCTCCCTAGCCATGATCATTGTCGTTGTGATTGTGATGACTCTGTATTCGTTATTGCGACGTCGAGTCAGCAAGTGGGAGCGATGAAAATTAGGGATCGTTCATCAATTGTGACTCTCTGGCGCAGAACAGTCTTGACGGTAGTTTCGTTTTATCTACTTTTACCGCTCATCGCCATGCTCGATTTCTCTACAAAAGTCGGTCGCCATATGCGCGGTCTGTACGCTTGGAAGGCAATTATTCATCAACCTGATCTAATTTCTGCCATTGTGACTTCTTTGGAGTTGGCAATCATCGTTGTTGGACTCGTCCTATTTCTTGTTGTGCCAACTGTTGTTTGGGTTCATCTAAAGCTCCCCAAATTGCGTCGCATACTCGAATTGGTCTGCCTCCTCCCGCTTGCTATCCCTGGCATTGTTCTGGTGGTTGGAGTGGCTGATGTTTACAGGTGGATCAGCATTCATATCACTGAGTCACCCTTAACTCTTTCAGCTGTGTATGCAATGTTGGTTTTGCCGTATACGTATCGATCGCTCTCAGCGGCTTTAAATGCGGTCGATGTTCATACTCTCGCGGAAGCCTCCAGAACATTGGGCGCATCCACATTTCGAATGCTCTTTGGAGTCGTCGTACCAACAATTCGTGCAGGTGTTATGTCTGGTGCGGTCATCTCGATTGCACTGGTACTGGGTGAATACACGATTTCGTCACTCCTGAATTACAAGACAATGCAAGTGCAGATCGTTCTCCTAGGACAAAGTGATGCATCTATTGCGGTAGCGGTATCGCTCGCTTCTCTAATATTCGTATTTCTTCTTCTTGTCATTATTCCAACGACGACAAGTCGTGCTATCGAAGTTCTGGATACTGATGAGTAATGATCGAAAGGATCAAACCGTGACCACAAAAAGTCTGAGTTCCTCATCTGCCGCGGTTCAGCTCATTGATCTGGCCAAGTCGTTCGGATCAGTCCATGCCTTGGCCGGGTTGACGATGGAAATTGCCAAAGGCGAACTCGTTGCATTGTTAGGCCCTTCTGGGTGCGGTAAGACCACCGCTCTTCGTGCTCTGGCAGGTCTGCAGGTGCTTGATCGAGGGCAGATTTTTGTTGATAGCAAGGACGTTACTTTCTTGCGAGCGAATCACCGCAACATGGGCATGGTCTTTCAGGCTTACAGTCTTTTTCCTCACCTAACGGCGCGAGAGAATGTTGAGTACGGACTGACGTTGAAAGCCCACAAAACGCCACCAGTGGTCCGTCGCGCGCGAGGTGGGGAACTCTTAGATTTGGTCGGTCTTGGGTCGCACGCCAATCATTTCCCGCATCAATTATCCGGTGGTCAACAACAACGTGTTGCTCTTGCAAGAGCTCTTGCAATCTCACCAAAGGTACTTTTGTTGGACGAGCCACTATCGGCATTGGATGCCAAAGTGCGTACCCAATTGCGAGATGAAATTCGGCGCATTCAGCTTGAACTCGGAACGACAACACTTTTCGTCACGCATGATCAAGAGGAAGCTCTCGGTATTGCTGATCGTGTTGGTGTAATGCGCAATGGGGTATTAGAGCAGATTGCTGCACCGATAGAACTTTATGAACGTCCATCGTCGGCTTTTGTCGCTGAGTTTGTGGGATTGACGAATCCAATTCGAGGAACCGTGAACGCTGGTTCAATTGAAATTCTTGGTGCACGCGTTCCGGTCCTATCGGGATCTGTAAAATCTGGTACCGGTATCGCGCTTATAAGGCCAGAGTCCTTGAATGTAAGAGCAAATGATCGTGGAACTGCAAAAGTATTTGCCGCTAGTTTTCTAGGTGCCGCCTGTCGCCTTACCATCAATTTGGCCGACGGTACGAGAATCACGGCCCAGGTACCGAGTTCAGATGCTCGGTCTCTCGGCGCTGGTGCAACTGTCGATGTTGACTTCAAACCCATGCCAGTGTTTGTAAAGGATGCTAAATGACGCTTGGTAAAATCAAGTCAATAGAAACCTTTACAGATGAATTCGTGTGTTTCGTAAAAGTCACAAATTCGCGCGGAGAAGTTGGTTGGGGTCAAACTTCAACATATAACGCTGACATCACAGCACAAATCCTGCATAGGCAGATTGTGCCTTGGGCGCTCGGTGAGGATGCAGGCGATATCGGTGGACTTGTTGCAAGAATAGAGGAACGCGAACATAAATTCCCTGGCAGTTATCGATGCCGTGCCATTGCAGGCTTAGATACCGCATTGTGGGATCTACGCGGCCGCGTAGAAGAAAAACCCGTTGTTGCCCTGCTCGGAGGGACTCCAAAGAAATTGCGTGCCTACGCATCTTCTATGAAGCGAGATATCACTCCGAAAGATGAAGCAAAACGGTTCGTTGAGCTCCGGGATACATTCGGATTCGACGCGTTCAAGTGGCGAGTGGGGGCGGAGTGCGGGCGAGACAGAGATGAGTGGCCAGGGCGCACCGAAGAAGTGGTGCCAACTGTGAGCCAAGCGCTCGGAGATGGAATTTCCAAGTTGGTAGATGGGAATAGCGGATTCTCGCCCGCTCGCGCCATCGAAGTTGGTGTACTCCTTGAAGCAGAAGGCATCGACCACTTCGAAGAACCGTGTCCGTACTGGAAGCTAGAAGAGACAAAGCAAGTCACCGATGCGCTTTCGATTGATATTGCTGGCGGTGAACAAGATTGGGATCTAGCAACATGGCAACGCATGATTGCTATGCGAGCTGTTGACATAGTGCAACCTGATGTGATGTACATGGGCGGTATTGGTCGCACTCTTGAAGTAGTGCAGATGTCTGTGGCAGCGGGCATTCCATGTACACCACATAGCGCGAATTTGTCTCTTGTCACAATGTGTACGATGCATCTGCTAGGTGCAATTCCAAATGCCGGCAAATATCTCGAACTCTCCATTGAAGGCCTCGACTACTACCCATGGCAAAACGAATTGTTTCTCGGGGATCCGTTCCGCGTTGTGGATGGTTGCGTCACCATTCCATCGGAACCGGGCTGGGGCGTGGAGATCAATCCACAATGGTTAGCCAAGGCCAAGTACCAGGCGTCAAATCTCTAGGACCAGGTGATCGGACTTCTTCAGAGCATCCATGCCCGCCAGAGAGGCTAAAAAAGGGGGCGCATCCCCTCCAAATCGGCCGGATATTGGGTAATGAGGCATTGGTCTGCCATACTTAGACCGAAGTTCAGCGCGGCTCGCGATTCCATCGCGGTTAATGCCCCAGAGGCATAGCAAGTGCGAACTCAACAAAGATTTGCTCGTTAATACGAGCCAGAGCGCGTTTTTTGAACGCATAGAGGATTTGGTACTAGATATGGCTATTGAGCCAAAGACGCCGCGTAAGCGTGCGGCTAAGAAAGTTGCTGAGAGTTCCCCCGAAGCAGTCTCCCCAAAAAAGAGCCCTTCCAAGAAGAGCGCGTCGGCAATCCCGGTGCCGATCTTTCAGGCTGCCGCGGCTACAGACGTAAAGCCAGCTCGAGCCCCGCGTGTCGCGAAGACTGTAGCCGTCGAAGTCGAGCCTGTTACTACTGTTAAAAAGAGCGCTTCGCGGAAGAAAGTTCCCCACGAAATTGTTGTTGAGCCGGTTGTCGAAGCCGGAGATACCGATAGTCGAGGTAGGCGCCGCAGGCGTGGAGGCCGTGGCCGTCGTCGCCCGACTGAACAAGAGGGAGAGCGTGTTGAGATAGCAGGCGAACAAGATGGAGATGAGGTCTCCAAGGCCGCAACCCATCGTCGCCGTCGGCGTCGCTCCAGCGCCGAGGGAGTAGTTCCAAGTGAGAGCGTTGAAGAAGATGGTGTTGTTACCGTTGTGAAAGTACGCGAGGCCAGAGAACCCCGAGAACCTAGGGAAGTTCGCGAACGTCCCGCCCGTGGAGATGCACGGAGGCCCGCCCGACGGACACGGGAACCGCGTTCTGAGTATCGCGAGCAGTACCGCAAGCGCGGGACCATCATTACCGAAGGTGAATTCCTTGCCCGCCGCGAGAATGTCGATCGCGAAATGGTGGTCCGCCAAATTGGAGACCGCACACAGATTTGCGTGATCGAAGACAAAGTTATGGTCGAGCACTACGTCAACCGTCATAGCAACATTTCATATGTAGGCAACGTCTACCTTGGACGCGTTCAAAATGTGCTTCCAAGCATGGAAGCGGCATTTGTCGATATTGGTAAGGGTCGAAACGCAGTTTTGTATGCAGCCGAAGTAAATTGGGATGCCGCTGGCATTTCTGATTCGCAGCCGCGCAAAATCGAAATGGTTCTGAAGACTGGTCAGCCCGTCCTTGTACAAGTTACGAAGGATCCAATCGGCCAGAAGGGCGCTCGCCTTACAAGTCAGATTTCATTGCCAGGGCGCTACTTGGTTTATGTTCCTGGCGGCGGAATGAGCGGAATCAGTCGTCGACTTCCAGAACCTGAGCGCGCGCGTTTGAAGACAATTCTTAAGGCACTCGTACCAGATGAAGCAGGCGTCATTGTTCGTACCGCCGCAGAAGGCGCAAGCGATGCTGAGATCGAAGCAGATGTCGCCCGATTAAAAGCGCAATGGGAAGACATCGTTGCGAAATCTGAAAACTCGAATTTCCACGCCCCAGCACTGCTCTATTCAGAGCCAGATCTTGCTGTCCGCGTGATCCGCGATATTTTCAATGAGGATTTCCGCAAGCTCACAATTCAAGGAAATGATGCATGGGAAGAGATCCACAATTATTTGAGTTTCATTGCTCCAGAACTCACATCCAAGATTGAGAAGTTCACTGGTCCAGGAGATCTCTTCACGAACTATCGCGTAGATGAACAACTGTCAAAGGCATTTGATCGCAAGGTATATCTGCCATCTGGTGGATCCCTTGTAATCGATCGCACTGAAGCAATGATCGTCATCGACGTTAACACCGGCAAGTTCATCGGCAAGGGTGGAAACCTCGAAGAGACCGTCACCAAGAACAACCTTGAAGCCGCCGAAGAAATTGCCCGTCAACTTCGCTTGCGCGACCTTGGCGGAATTATCGTCATCGACTTCATCGACATGATTCTTGAATCCAATCGAGAGCAAGTTCTCCGCCGTCTTGTGGAATGTCTCGGTCGTGATCGCACCAAGCACCAGGTCGCTGAAGTGACATCACTCGGACTTGTCCAGATGACGCGCAAGCGTGTCGGACAAGGCCTCATTGAAGCCTTCTCCACAACGTGTGAGAGTTGCGGCGGCCGAGGAATTCACATTCATACCGACCCGGTCAAGCCAAAGCCTTCGATGCCATTTGATGAAATCATGAAACCACAAGAGGCCATAGAGCACGATCTGGATGAAGAAGCCGTTGGCGCCGATCAGGTTCCCACGGAGATCATCGATGCCATTGAACATGAGATCGAGACTGGTGCGGCAGATACGGGCGAGGATTACACACCGGCCGAAGTGGCCTTGTTTGAGCTGCCCCATCTTGTGACCCCCGAACCGGCCAGGGGGCGTCGTCACCGACGGGTGGCCAGCACTGGAGTGATCACACCCGGAGCCTAAAAAAGGGCCAGAAATGGGGCTCAGTTTGACCCGGAGGGTCTAACTTCCGTACCCTAGGGCCTTGCTAAGTGGTCATATCCATGAGCTTTGTTAAAGAACTGGAGTTGTTACGTGTACGCAATTGTGAAGGCGGGTGGCCGCCAAGAGAAGGTCGCCGTCGGAGACACCGTCACCGTCGATCGTATCGACGCTGAAGCCGGTTCAACCGTAACTTTTCCAGCCATCCTCCTCGTTGACGGCGCAACCGTCACTCACGATGCCAAGGTCCTCTCAGGCGTGAAAGTAACCGCCGAGATTATTGATGAGACCAAGGGCGAGAAGATCCATATCCTTCGTTACAAGAACAAGACTGGCTATCGTCGTCGTCAAGGTCATCGTTCTAAGAACACCCGCGTTCTTATCACCGCCATCAATGGCATGAACTAAGGAGTTGAGAGATGGCAAGTAAAAAAGGTGTCTCTTCGACACGAAACGGTCGCGATTCAAATGCGCAGTACCTCGGTGTTAAGCGCTTCGGCGGACAGGTAGTCAAGAACGGCGAGATCCTCGTTCGTCAACGTGGCACCCACTTCCACCCAGGAGCAAACGTAGGACGTGGTAAGGATGACACTCTCTTCGCAATGGCTGCCGGCGCAGTCGAATTCGGCCGCGCTCGCGGACGTCGCGTTGTAAATGTGGTCCCCGTCGGCTAGATCTCGGTTCTCATAAATGAGCGGGCCGTGCATGCGGACCCGCTCTTTTATTTTTATAGTCAGTAAATTTGGTATTTTGAGGGAGGGGCGGCAATGACAACATTCGTTGATCGTGTGACCCTCTACGCCATGGCAGGAAAAGGTGGCGACGGATGCGTCTCCGTTCACCGCGAGAAGTTCAAGCCACTCGGCGGACCAGATGGCGGCAACGGCGGACGCGGCGGGGACATTACGTTAGTCGTCGATCCCAACGTCACGACTCTTCTGGATTACCACCATTCACCACACCGCAAGGCGACCTCGGGTCGAGCCGGATACGGCGACCGCAAAGACGGACCCTCCGGTGAGGATCTCGTGCTTAAAGTTCCCAACGGCACCGTGGTCTTCGACAAAGATGGAAATCAGATCGCAGACCTTGTCGGCAATGGCACCGTTTTCATCGCAGCCCAAGGTGGTCATGGTGGGCTGGGAAACCTCGCCCTGGCATCATCCAAGCGGCGAGCCCCCGGTTTTGCCCTTTTGGGCGAGCCAGGTGAAGAGCGCACGCTTATCCTCGAACTAAAAAGCGTTGCCGATATCGCTCTTGTCGGATATCCAAGTGCCGGAAAGTCCTCTCTTATTGCGGCGATCTCGGCCGCGCGCCCGAAGATCGCTGACTATCCATTCACGACGTTGATCCCAAACCTTGGCGTCGTCCAAGCAGGGGAGACGCGCTTTACGGTGGCCGATGTTCCAGGGTTAATTCCCGGAGCTAGCCAAGGCAAGGGCCTGGGCCTTGAGTTTCTTCGCCACGTCGAGCGCTGCGTTGCCCTTGTGCATGTTCTTGACTGTGGCACCTTGGAGACGAATCGCAACCCACTTGCAGATCTTGAAATTATTGAAGACGAACTTGCGCAATACGGCGGGCTAGAAGACCGCCCACGAATCATCGCTTTGAACAAAATCGATTTACCCGACGGCGCAGCGATGGCTGATATGGTTGCTCAAACCTTGCGCGACCGCGGTTTTGAGGTTTATCCGGTCTCGGCCGCGTCGCGTGCAGGTCTTCCCGATCTTACGTATGCGATGGCTCGCATCATCCAAAAATCGCGTGCGGCCATGGCAGTTGAAGAACGCACCCGCATAGTGCTTCGCCCAGTTGCCGTGGATGATTCTGGATTCACCGTCACCCCCAACAAGGACGGCTCTTTCAATATTGCAGGGCCAAAGATCATGCGCTGGGTTCGACAGACAAACTTCAAGAACGCCGAAGCAATCGGCTACTTGGCCGATCGCATGGCGCAATTGGGCGTTGAGAAAGAACTTTTCAAGCAAGGCGCGATTGCCGGAAATGAAGTTCGAGTCGGAGTCGGTGATGACGCGGTGATCTTCGACTGGGAACCAACAATTGAATCCGGCGCCGAACTTCTTGGCGCACGCGGAGAAGACGTGCGCTTTGATTCCATCTGGCGCGGTCCTGAGAAGGCTCGCGATCAGCTCACCACGGAAGAACTCGCCCGCCAATGGGAATTCACGGTTATCGATCCACGTACTCCTGCATTGGTTGAGGAACTCAAGATGGATGCAGAGGATGTGGCAGAAGACGCGGTGTATTCCGAGGATTCTCAATGAGTCGCTCGCAGATTTCTTCAGCCAAGAGAATCGTCATCAAGATCGGATCCTCTTCCCTTACTGGAAAAGCGGGTTCGGAACTCGATCCCGCAGCCGTTGATCGCCTCGTCGACATTGTCACTGCTGCGCGAGGCAGAGGCTCCGAAGTCGCAGTTGTTTCCTCAGGCGCAATCGCAGCGGGAATCGGACCTCTTGGTTTGAAAGCTCGCCCTCGGGACCTGGCCACACAGCAAGCCGCCGCCTCTGTCGGACAAGGTCTGCTTATTCATCGATATACCGAGAGCTTCGCCCGCCATCATGTACTTGCGTCGCAAGTCCTGCTTACAACACAAGATGTCATTCATAGAACGCATTACAAGAATGCCCAGCGCGCGCTTTATCGCTTGCTTGCCCTCGGAGTAGTTCCCGTCATCAACGAGAATGACACTGTCGGTACGCAAGAAATTCGCTTTGGCGACAATGATCGTCTTGCCGCGCTGGTTGCCCTTCTCATAAGTGCTGATCTGCTGATCTTGATTTCAGATATCGATGCTCTCTACGACGCACTTCCTTCTCAAGCAGGAGCCAAACGAATTAGCGAAGTGCAATCTGTATCCTCCGTTGATGAATCAACTCTGGGTGGTGCCGGCTCCTCCGGCGTCGGCAGTGGAGGAATGCTCACCAAAGTGGAAGCGGCGCGCATTTCGACAAGTGCCGGAATCCCGATGTTGCTCACCTCCCTAGAAAATGCGGGCACTGCACTTCGTGGGGAAGATTTCGGAACCTACTTCCATGCCCAACCTTCCAAAACTAATTCACGACTTCTCTGGCTTGCTCACGCATCAACGCCACATGGGCGGCTAGTAGTCGATGACGGCGCGGTTAAGGCTCTTAAAGAACGCGGTGTCTCACTTTTACCCGCTGGAGTAACAGCCGTTGAAGGCGAATTTAGCGCGGGAGACGCCGTTGAGATCGCATCACAACAAGGCTTAGTTATTGCACGCGGATTGGTGGCTTTTGATTCTGCCGAAATTCCCCAAATGCTTGGAAGATCGACCAAAGAATTGGCGCAGGCTCTTGGCCCAGAGTATGAACGCGAACTCATCCATCGAGATGATCTAGTACTTCTTTAAGGTTTTGTTGCGGCTATATCTCGAAGGACGTTTGCCGTCAGAACTTCATGGTTGCCGCTATCTGTTGGCTCGTCACTGAGTTTTACGATCGTTGCGTGCGTATCTGGGTCAATATAAATGAATTGGCCGTGTAGTCCCAACAGCATCATCTTGTCGCCAAAGGGGTGCCACATCTGTGCGCCATAGCCCCAACCGTGATCCAAGGTCGTTGCCGGTTGCTCTAAGCGAGTCATCCATGCAGCGTTGATTAAGTTGGCGCTTCCCACCTTACTCGCCCCGTTATCAAGAATGAGTTGTCCTACTCGAGCCCAGTCACGGGCAGTTGCATTGAAACAGCAAAACGTCTTCTCCAATCCGCCTACATGATCGACGTTCCAGAAAGCGCTCTCTTGCGCACCGATGGGTTGCCAAACGTGCTGACTGAAATAATCAGCGACTCGCATGCCAGTTACTTTCTTGATGATGAAACCGAGCATCTGTGTATCCACGCTGCGGTAGTCAGATTTGGTATCTGGAGCCCAACTCATCTTTCGATTGTGTTCCATGAAGAAATTGAGATCGGTGGTCGCATACATTTGGGCAATCGCTACACCCCAACCCGAAGGTCCAGTCGGGTAGTTATCGGTGACACCGACGCCAGCTTGCATATCAAGAAGTGATTGGATCGTGACATTGTCAAAAGTCCCGCCCGTTCTATATTGAGGGAAATACTTAACGAATGTGTCCGACTCTTTGATCTTCCCGCCCGCGATGAGTTGACCGATCATGATCGAGGTCAGAGTTTTGGCCATTGAGTAGGACGGTAGTTTGGAATGAGCGTTTGTAGATTTGTTGTACCACTCGTATGTGATGACACCATCGCGCACCACGAGAAATGCGTTTGTAGAAGTCTTGGACAGGAATTCGGTGAACGGAATTTGCGTACCGCCCCAGTTCACGTTTGCAGGCATCGCCTCTTTGCCGCTGGTCCACGCCACGGGCGACGCCGCCGGTTCGACAACATGGGAAGGCATCATTGTCGGAGTCTTGGAGGCGGGAGCCAATCCCAGTCGAAT
>JANMBV010000028.1:0-42596 GCA_031360585.1 Actinomycetes bacterium
CTCCAGGGCCGATTAACAACCCCGGTCGTGCCGCGATGGATGCGGCCCTGCATCCCGCTGCCGGCAATTGGATCTATTTCATTACAGTCAAGCCCGGGGATACAAGATTCACTGATTTAAGTTCTCAGTTTCTGACATGGAAGAGAGAGTACGAAAGGAACCTAGCGACCGGCGCCTTTGGGAAGAAATCATGATTCGCGGAGCCGTACTAGGTTCTCCCATATCTCATTCTCTTTCTCCGGTCTTGCACCGTACCGCCTATGAGGAGTTAGGCGTCTTCGGGCAGTATCAGGCTATCGAAGTCACCGCAGATCATCTTGGAGAATTTATTTCTGGATTAGACGAGTCATGGACTGGGCTCTCTCTCACGATGCCGCTAAAAGAGAGGGCGCTGAAGATTGCAGACGAAGTTGATGAACTTGCCCTGCAAATCAATTCGGCGAACACTCTGGTTCGCTCGATCAAAGGGTGGAGAGCGCTCACGACGGACGTGAGTGGATTCTCTCAGTCGCTCCTCGCACATGGTGTGACTGAGTTCAAGAAGGTGGTCATTCTCGGGTCCGGAGCAACTGCTCGTGCAGCTGCGGCATCGTGTGATGCGCCAGATCGTCAGATAACTGTCATCCACCGTTCTCCAGAACGTGAGGGTACGATGCGAAAGAGTGTCAAATTCGCAGATTTGGATTTCGCGAATTGGGGCGCAGACCTTTCGGAAATTGACCTTCTTATCAATGCGACTCCTTCTGGCGTCGCGGATAGTTATGCAGAGAAATTACCTGCTCTCGTGCAGGGTGTTTACTTTGAAGCCCTGTACAACCCCTGGCCCACCCAAATGTTGGCGAAATGGAGGGATTTTGGTGGCCTGGGAATTGACGGTCTTGACCTCCTCGTTCATCAAGGGATAGATCAAGTCGAACTGATGACTGGGATGAACGTTCAAAGAGCCGTCCTTGCTCCAGTCTTGCGCAGGGCCTGCTTGGCGGCGATGAAAGCATAACTAGCGTGCGGCGAGAAGGGGAGGTTCTCTGCCACAATACGCTCATGCGTTGGTTAACAGCCGGGGAATCCCATGGTCAGGCCTTGTCGGCGATACTGGAAGGCATTCCTGCTTCCGTATCAGTCACGACCCACGACATCGACAGGCAATTGAGCCGTCGCAGACTAGGTTTTGGGAGAGGGGCAAGACAGAATTTCGAATCCGATAAAGTCACCATCCTTGGAGGAATTCGACTTGGTCTCACTCAAGGCGGGCCCATCGCAATTCACATTGGAAATTCAGAGTGGCCCAAATGGGAGAAGGTGATGTCTCCAGACCCTCTTTCCAACGGGGAGATTGAAGGATTGGCCCGAAATGCTCCGCTCACCAGACCGCGACCCGGCCACGCCGATCTTGCAGGAATGCAGAAATACGATTTCGACGACGCACGACCCGTCCTGGAACGAGCGAGTGCACGAGAGACCGCCGCACGCGTTGCTTTAGGTGCGGTGGCACGGAATTTCCTTGAACAGAGCATCGGCGTATCACTTGTGAGTCATGTGCTCTCTATCGGATCGGTGCGGGTTCCGGACTCTTTCGCATTGCCCAAAGAAGGAGATCAGGAACGAATCGATCAAGACGATGTTCGTTGCACTGACCCGGTTACAAGTGCGGCGATGGTTGCAGAGATAGAATCGGCGCGCATTGACGGAGACACCTTGGGCGGCGTTGTGGAAGTTCTAGCATTCAATCTCCCACCTGGTCTAGGTTCGTACGTGCATTGGGATCGTCGTCTGGACGCCCGTCTCGCCGCTGCCATGATGGGAATCCAAGCGATCAAGGGTGTTGAAATCGGCGACGGTTTCGCATCAGCTACTCGGCGTGGATCAGTTGCCCACGATGAGATCGAAGTCGGAAGCGATGGTCTCATTCACCGGCGTACAGATCGTGCCGGTGGCACCGAAGGGGGAATATCTAATGGCGAAGTCCTGCGGGTTCGCGCTGCCATGAAGCCCATCTCCACCGTTCCCAAAGCACTGGACACAATAGATGTCGCGACAGGGGAGAGCGCAAAGGCCATTAACCAGCGCTCTGATGTTTGCGCGGTACCTGCTGCGGGGATCGTGGCTGAAGCGATGGTTGCCCTTGTTCTGGCAGAGGCAGTGCTTGAGAAGTTTGGCGGCGACAGTATCGATGAAACGCGCCGCAATTTCTCAACATATATGCAGAACCTTCGTTTCAAATAAACCCATGACTCCACGTATTGTTCTGATCGGGCCACCCGGAGCAGGAAAGACAAGTATTGGACGCTCTTTGGCAAAAGAATTGGATGTTGATTTCGCTGACACGGACACGTTGATTGAAGTTGATCAGAGCAAGAGCGTCTCGCAGATCTTTGTTGAAGATGGTGAACCACACTTTCGTGAAGTAGAAGAGCGTATCTGCCTGGAGGCACTCCAGGATTCACAGGGAGTTTTATCACTAGGCGGAGGCTCTGTTCTAACGCCTTCTGTTGCCGATGCCGTTGGCGAGAGCGGTTCAGAAGTTATCTTCTTAGATGTCTCTCTCGCGGTCGCTGCGCCTCGGATTGGTTTCAACCGAGATCGACCGCTGCTATTGAACAATCCCCGTCAACAGTGGCAGCGTCTTCTAGATGCTCGTCGGCCCATTTACGAATCGTTATCGACTATCACGTTAGAAGTGGAAAATCGCAGTGTGAACCAGCTAGTCAAGGAAATCCTTACGCAGGTGAATCACTGATGCATAGAATCGGAGTCAAAGCCGAGCATGCTTACGATGTCCTCATCGGCTGCAAGTGGCAAGAAGAGCTTGGGCCTTTAATGACGGACCGTTCACGCGTTGGAATTGTCGTTTCCTCTTCGATGAGATCTCGCCTTGGCGCAATTGATTCAGATGGCTCCGAGATGCATTTTTTTGAAATCCCAGACGGCGAGTCCGGAAAGGATTCGACAGTTTTAGAGTCACTATGGAATCAATTGGGCAATGCGGGTTTTACTCGGAGTGATCTGATCGTGGCCATAGGCGGGGGAGCCACGACTGATATCGCCGGCTTTGCCTCTGCTACATGGCTTCGAGGAATTGATTGGATTGCCATTCCGACCACGCTTGCAGGGATGGTCGATGCTTCTATTGGCGGCAAAACCGGGATGAACAGTCCTTTTGGCAAGAATCTCGTGGGTGCATTTCATTCTCCGATCGCTGTTCTTGTGGATTCAAGGTGGTTAGAAACGCTGAGTGACCGAGATTTTGCGGCCGGGCTCGCGGAAGTGGTCAAATGTGGATTCATCGCCGATCGAGAGATTCTGACATTGCTATCAGGTAAGAGTCTTTCAGAAGTGCGCAGCTCGAAAAGACTTACAGAGGAGTTGATACTTCGATCGGTGAATATTAAGGCTGATCTCGTAGGGGAAGATTTCAAGGAAGGCTTCGCTCGTGAGGTACTCAACTACGGACACACGATGGGCCACGCAATTGAGCTCCATAGCAACTACCAACTTCGTCACGGCGAAGCGGTCTCGATCGGGCTCGTCTATATCGCCGAACTTGCTCATCTGAAAGGCGTTCTATCAGAGGAGCTTGTTGGCCTGCATCGGTCCATTCTTTCCAGGTTGGGCCTTCCGACGACGTACCCTGCATCAGCCTGGGATGACTTGCAGCCATTTCTCTGGCGTGATAAAAAAACTCGGGGTAGATCGCTACGGTTTGTTGGCATCTCGAAAATCGGCACGACCCTTCGTTTAGAAGGGCTTGCACAAAGCGATTTATTGAAGGCTTATGAGAGGGTTAGTTCATGAATATTTTGATCATCAACGGGCCAAATCTTTCGCGATTGGATATTCGAGATTCGTCCATCTATGGCGATCTCTCTTATCAAGAGTTGGTGGACATGATCCTCTCACATGCTTCCACGTTGGGGCTCACTGTCGATGTGCGGCAAAGCGATGACGAGGCGCAGATCATCAAGTGGCTCCATGAGGCAACCGATTCGAATTCTCCCGTGATCATCAACCCAGCTGCGTTCACGCATTACTCCTACGCAATCCGAGATGCCGCTGAATTACTCAAAGCCCCTTTGATCGAAGTCCATCTTTCAAACCCTCTTTCTCGAGAAGAATTTCGCCACACTTCGGTTATTTCGGGGGTTGCGACCGGCACCATCGCCGGTTTTGGACCTCATTCCTACGTTCTCGCATTGGATGCCATGCATAACCTCATGCAAAAGTAGGGGTCTTTAACAGGTATCCTTCTTTCCTTGACGTGAAATACGCGCTCAGGGATTGGATTGATTGTGGCATCGACAAACGACCTCAAAAATGGCATGACGCTTGATATCGATGGACAACTTTGGAACGTCGTCGAGTTTCAGCACGTTAAGCCAGGCAAGGGTCCGGCCTTTGTGCGAACAAAGCTCAAGTCTGTAATGACCGGCAAGGTTGTCGATAGGACATACAACGCTGGCGTCAAGATTGATATTGCCATATTGGAGAAGCGCGATATGCAATATTTGTATCACGACGGCTCGGACTACGTTTTCATGGATACAAAGACATACGATCAAGTATCGATCCCGGCGGAGGTAGTCGGAGATGCCGCCAAGTACATGCTGGAGAATACCGACGCGGTTGTTGCTGTCCATGAAGGTACGCCGCTCTACATTGAACTGGCGGCGTCGGTGCCGTTGACCATCACATACACCGAACCAGGTCTCCAAGGTGATCGCTCTTCAGGTGGAACCAAACCTGCAACCCTTGAAACTGGACTTGAAATTCAGGTGCCGCTCTTCATCAAGCAAGATGAGAAGGTTCTAGTCGACACACGAGACGGTTCGTACCTAGGTCGCGCTAACTAGTGAGCGCCCGGAGTAAAGCCCGCAAACAAGCACTCGATATTCTTTTTGAAGCGGACATTCGCCAGTCATCGGCTTCTGATCTTCTTGAGTCTCGATTGGTAGTTGAGGAGGGCCCAGATGCACGCCCCATTCGCGAATTTGCGAAGGCGCTGGTTACCGGTGTTATCCTCCATCGAAGGAAGATCGACGAACTGATTTCAACGTACGCTCAAGGCTGGGATATGGACCGACTGCCGATCGTGGATCGAAATATCCTGCGCATCGCCATCTACGAGATTCTCTGGGGCGAGCAGATACCTGAAGCTGTGGCAATTGATGAAGCGCTGACACTGGCAACTTCGCTCTCGACTGAGGAATCCGCCGGCTACATACATGGAGTCCTCGGCAGAATCTCCTCTATCAAGGCCGATTTAGCTCTGTAACTATGAGTCGCTTCTCTTTCAACCAGATAAGAAATGCCTCCTCGTTCATAAAAGTCATAAGGGACAAGGTAGATAGATCTCCGTCTCGAAGGCTCATAATTTCCCCGTTCCAGTCGCATCGCCGAGTGGCGATCCAGGAAAGGAAGGCTGAAAAGGTCTGGAAGATCGGGTCGCCCTGATTGATCAGACCCTCGGCCAGGATTCTGGCTCGCCTCAAATCGACCACCATCGTCGTTCTTGTGAGAACAGGCGCGGATTTCTCTGGTGCCGCTAACAAATGAACCAAAGGAATGGAAAATATATTGGCCAATTGGATCGCGCGATTGAGGCTGAGTGTTCGGTCGCATCTCTCGTAGGAACCGAGCACGACTGCCTTCACTGATCCCTTTGAAATTCTCTCCACTTCGGCAAGGCTCCATCCTCGCTCGAGTCGTAGTTTTCGTAACCTTGCCGCGATGCTTTTTGCACTCGGCTGGGAAGGGGATGTTGGTCTTGATAGAGAGTGTGGATGTGATTTCATAGTAGAAGCCTAGAAAATCACCGAACATAAGAGTGAAGTTATCCACTTTAAGCCCTCATAAGCCTGAATAGGGGTTCGTGCTAGACTTACGCGCGAAGATCCTTTAAGACCCGTCCTGCGAGGCGGGGAAGGAGCGTTTATGAGTGTTGCTCTCTCTGCGGTGGATATCTCCCGCGTTCTCACCCGTATTGCCCACGAAATTTTGGAGCGCAATGGCGGTCCTGACTCCATAGTCCTGTTGGGTATTCCCACACGAGGAGCCTTCCTCGCGTCCAGACTGGCACATGTCATTGCCGGCATCGAAAGTCGCGAAGTTCCAGTGGGAACCCTAGATATCACCCTTCACCGTGATGATCTGCGGCTACGCCCTCTTCGAGGGTTGGTGCCCACGATGACTCCGCTCGGTGGAATCCAAGGCCGCGACGTCATCTTGGTCGACGACGTTCTATTCTCAGGTAGGACAATCCGAGCGGCTCTGGACGCGCTCGGGGAAATCGGCCGACCAAAATCAGTTCAACTGGCGACCTTGGTCGATCGCGGCCATCGCGAACTTCCGATCCGTCCTGACTATGTGGGCAAGAATTTGCCCACATCCAAAGCGCAATCGGTGAAAGTGCACCTCAGTGAGATCGACGGTGTGGATGAAGTTCTAATCGAAACTACGCAGGACTAATTCATGCGCCATCTACTCTCGACAGCAGATCTTTCTTACTCTCAAGCAATAGAGATTCTTGATACGGCCCAGGAAATGGCCCGCATCTCCGAAGGCCCAGTGAAGAAACTGCCGACGTTGCGCGGACGAACAATTGTCAATTTGTTCTTCGAGGACTCAACTCGAACGCGAATCTCATTTGAAGCGGCCGCAAAGCGCCTTTCAGCAGATGTCATAAATTTTTCTGCAAAGGGTTCTAGTGCCAGCAAAGGTGAGTCCTTGAAGGACACCGCTCAGACCCTTCAGGCAATGGGCGCAGACGCCGTCATTCTGCGTCATTCCGCTTCGGGTGCTGCGCAGCGCTTAGCCTCTTCGCACTGGACCACCGGTAGCGTCATAAATGCGGGCGACGGAACTCACGAACATCCAACCCAGGCGTTGTTGGATGCATTTACGATGAGAAAACATCTCCGTGTTGGCACAGGTGATCTTCGGGGATTAACCATCGCGATAGTCGGAGACATTCTTCATTCGCGAGTCGCGCGATCAAATGTGCATCTCCTCTCCCTCCTTGGCGCACAGGTGATTCTGGTTGCTCCCCCTACTCTTTTGCCATTGGGCTCGGAAACTTGGCCCGTTCGGATTTCCTACGACTTGGATGAGGTTCTGCCTCTGGTAGACGCTGTAATGATGCTGCGGGTCCAACAAGAGCGTATGAATGATTTCTTTTTCCCCACGGCCCGTGAATATTCACATTACTATGGCTTGAATGCCGATCGCCTGAAGCTGATGAAGTCGAGTGCCATCATCATGCATCCTGGACCGATGAATCGCGGATTAGAGATTACCGCTGAATGTGCAGACAGTGCGCGATCGGTGATTCTTGAGCAAGTCACGAACGGCGTTAGCGTCAGAATGGCAGTTCTTTACATGCTTCTTGCAGGCGCGCCAAGTGAAGCTGGAGAATTGAACCCATGACGGACTACTTACTCGATGGCGGAACCCTCGCAGACGGCAAGAAATCGCAGGTTCTCATCTGCGATGGACGCATTGCAGAGGTCAATCACATCGTTTCCAATCCCGACGCCGCCAACGCTGTGCGCGTCAACGCCGAGGGTTGCATCGTCCTACCTGGTTTTGTCGACCTTCACACCCACTTGCGTGAACCGGGACGAGAAGATTCAGAGACAGTGGAATCCGGATCGCGCGCCGCTGCTAAGGGCGGGTTTACCGCTGTCTCGGCTATGGCCAATACCTTTCCCGTAGCCGACACCGCTGGGGTGGTGGAGCAGGTCTATGCCCTTGGACAAGCGGCAGGAGTTTGCGATGTGTTTCCCATTGGAGCAGTCACTCAAGGACTAGCCGGGCGCGCTCTTGCCGAATTGGGCGCAATGGCAGATTCAAAAGCGCGAGTCCGCATATTCAGCGATGACGGGAATTGCGTCTTCGACCCGATCGTCATGCGACGCGCTTTGGAGTACGTCAAGAGATTTGGTGGCGTAATTGCCCAGCACGCCCAAGACCCTCAACTCACCAAAGATGCCCAGATGAATGAAGGAGTCATCTCCGCACGATTGGGAATGAAAGGATGGCCATCGGTTGCGGAAGAATCAATCATCGCCCGAGATGTTCTCCTTGCTGATCATGTCCAATCACGCGTCCATATCTGCCATGTGACCACTTCTGGCGGTGTGGACATAATTCGGTGGGCAAAAGCCCGAGGAATCCAGGTCAGTGCCGAGGTCACGCCGCATCACTTACTTCTGACAGATGAATTGGCGAGATCGTATGACCCGATTTATAAAGTGAACCCTCCACTGCGCACTCAAAGGGATGTGATGGCGCTGAGAGAAGGTCTGGCCGATGGCACCATCGACGTTGTTGCCACCGACCATGCTCCACATTCAGCGGAGAGCAAAGAATGCGAATGGCAAGCCGCCGCCTTCGGAATGTTGGGCCTTGAAACCGCATTCTCAATTGTTCAAGCAACGATGATAGATACCTCGATGATGACGTGGAGCGACCTTGTTGATCGGATGTCGACCGCTCCCGCACTCATAGGTGGTTATTCCGACCACGGTCAATCGTTGAGGATCGGCTCAAAGGCGCATATCGCCATCGTTAACCCCACTAGAGCTTGGAAAGTCGATCGTGACCTTGTCGCATCTCGAAGCAGGAATACTCCCTATCACGGGATGGAATTGCCTGGATCAGTTGTCGCAACATTCTTCAGAGGCGTACCAACAGTTCTCGATTCTCAGTTGGTAAGGACGAATAATGACAACTAAAGCTTATTTTGTCCTGGATGATGGAAGAGTTTTCGAAGGAAAGAGTTGGGGCACAACTGGAAAAACTTTCGGCGAGGCCGTATTCGCAACCGGAATGACGGGCTATCAGGAGACTTTGACGGATCCTTCCTATCATAAGCAAGTGGTAGCCATGACAGCCCCACATATTGGCAATACAGGAATTAACTTTGAAGATAACGAATCGCAGAAAATTTGGGTGGCTGGTTTTGTGGTTCGAAATCCTTCAACAATGGCCAGCAACTGGCGAAGTTCTGGAAGTCTGGAAGACGAACTCGTACGCCAAGGAATTGTTTGCATTCAAGGCATTGATACGCGTGCACTGACCCGTCACCTCCGCGATCGTGGCGCGATGCGTGTCGGAATCTTCTCTGACTTGAACATGACGCGCGAGGAGATGGTTATCGAGGTTCGAAAGAGCCCATCCATGCTTGGAGCTCATTTGGTCGAAGAGGTCTCTACGAGCAAGCCGTACATCGTTTCCGCAATAGGAGAGAAGCGCTTTACTGTTGCAGCCCTTGATTTAGGCATCAAGCATTCCACGCCAAGATTGCTCTCCGAACGTGGGGTAGAGGTGCACGTCATGCCTTACAGCACCTCTTTCGCTCAGATTCAAAAGATGGCACCGGATGGAGTTTTTCTTTCAAACGGACCGGGTGATCCGGCGACCATGAACGAAATTGTTGATTTGGTCCGATCCCTTCTCACCGCTGAGATTCCCATTTTCGGAATCTGCTTTGGTCACCAAATACTTGGCAGAGCACTGGGATTTATGACATACAAGCTTCAGTTTGGCCACAGAGGAATCAATCAGCCAGTTCTTGATAAGACAACTGGCAAAGTGGAGATAACCGCTCATAATCACGGCTTCGCATTGCAGGCTCCGACGGATGACACTTTTTCAACTGTTTACGGTCCTGGTGAAGTGAGCCATATAAGTTTAAATGATGGGGTGGTCGAAGGAATTCGAATGTTGGAAATTCCAGCATTCAGTGTTCAGTACCACCCTGAAGCTGGCGCAGGTCCCCATGATGCGGCATATTTATTCGACAGGTTTATCGAAATGATGTCGACGAAACGAGCCGATGCCTAATGCCACTAGATATTTCAATTAAAAGCGTCCTAGTTATTGGCAGTGGACCCATTGTCATCGGACAAGCTTGTGAATTCGACTATTCCGGAACTCAAGCATGTCGGGTCCTTCGAGCCGAGGGGATTCGAGTCGTTCTCGTAAATTCCAACCCCGCGACCATTATGACCGACCCGGAATTTGCGGATGCGACATACATAGAACCGATTACCCCTGAATACCTAGAGAGAATCATCGAAATAGAAAGGCCGGATGCACTACTCGCGACCCTCGGTGGTCAGACAGCTCTAAATGCCGCCATAGCACTGCATGAACGTGGAACGCTCGAGAGATTCGGGGTGCGCCTCATTGGCGCTGACGTGGGTGCGATTCATCGAGGTGAGAATCGAGAACTTTTCCGTGGAATTGTCGACAAGGTCGGCGGAGAGTCAGCTCAATCAATTATCTGCCACACCCTCGAAGATTGTTTCGCCGCCGCGGAATTGCTCAACTACCCGGTCGTCGTTAGGCCCTCTTTCACCATGGGCGGCCTTGGCTCGGGAATCGCCTTTGATGTCGCACAACTTACGCAAATAGCCGGTGCAGGGTTGCGCCATAGCCCGACCTCGGAAGTGCTATTGGAAGAGTCAATCCTAGGGTGGAAAGAGTTCGAGCTTGAGGTGATGCGCGACCGGATGGACAACGTCGTCATCGTGTGCGCAATAGAGAATGTAGACCCAATGGGCGTTCATACTGGCGATTCGATAACAGTCGCGCCCACAATGACCTTAACCGACGTGGAATACCAGAAGTTGCGTGACCTTTCTTTGAAGATTATCCGCGAAGTGGGCGTGGACACTGGCGGGTGCAACATCCAGTTCGCAGTGGATCCTGACACGGGTCGAATCATCGTGATTGAGATGAACCCGAGAGTTTCTCGCTCAAGTGCATTGGCCTCCAAAGCAACAGGGTTTCCCATCGCCAAAATAGCAACGAAATTGGCGATTGGTTACACACTTAACGAGATTCAAAATGATATTACGAAAGTAACTCCCGCCTCCTTTGAACCCACGTTGGATTATGTTGTCGTAAAAGTGCCTCGCTTTGCTTTTGAGAAATTCCCCGACGCGGATCCTCGACTGACAACGACCATGAAGAGCGTTGGTGAAGCGATGGCTATCGGGCGGTCCTTTGCCGAATCCCTCCAAAAGGCATTGCGTTCATTGGAGCGAAAAGAAGCACCTTTTACCTGGTCCATAGAGCGAAATGAGAGCGTCAAGTTAGCCCTTCTCGCGTCTATGCAGATCCCGACGGAGTATCGACTCAAGGAAGTTCAGCAAGCACTCTTGCTCGGGGCCACAATCGAAGAGGTATACGCGGCCACCAAGATCGACCGTTGGTATTTGAATCAAATCTGCATGATCAATACCCGGGCGGAGGAGATCGCCGCACCTGGCGAATTATCCGAGGACCTTCTAAAGTCGGCAAAGCAAATGGGGTTTTCGGATTCACAAATCGCCGCATTGCGCGGTGTCAGCGAAGAGGATGTAAGAAGACAACGCCATCATCTCAATATCCGACCCGTTTACAAGACTGTTGACACATGTGCTGCGGAATTCGAGGCATTCACGCCCTACCATTACTCCAGTTACGAGGAAGAAACTGAGGTGCGATCGCGCACCAAGGCTGCGGTGATAATTCTTGGAAGTGGCCCCAACAGAATTGGTCAAGGCATTGAGTTTGATTATTCATGCGTACATGCATCATTTGAACTTCAAAAATATGACTTTGAAACTGTCATGGTCAACTGCAACCCTGAAACCGTGTCCACCGATTATGACACTAGTGATCGGCTGTACTTTGAACCGCTCACGTTGGAAGACGTGCTTGAGGTCGTGCACGCAGAAACACAAGCGGGTCCCGTTATCGGCGTGATCACTCAACTAGGCGGCCAGACCCCTCTTGGTCTGGCTGCGGCGTTGAAGGCGGCAGGCGTAACAATTCTTGGCACGAGTCCCGAAGCAATCAATTTAGCGGAGGAGCGAGGTGCTTTCGGTCTTGTGCTGAAAGAACAAGGTCTCACGGCACCCGCTTTCGGAATGGCCTCCTCGCACCAGGAGGCGGTCGAGATTGCGCATCGAATTGGATATCCAGTATTGGTCCGCCCCTCCTTCGTTCTTGGTGGCCGAGGAATGGAAATTGTTTACGACGACACATCATTAGGTGGCTTTATTACTCGGGCCACCGACATCACACCAGATCACCCAGTACTGGTCGACCGTTTCCTAGATTCGGCAGTCGAGATTGATGTGGATGCCCTCTTTGACGGTCACGAGCTTTTTCTCGGTGGAGTGATGGAGCACATCGAGGAAGCCGGTATTCACTCAGGTGATAGCGCGTGCGTGATTCCGTCGATGACCCTGACCCCGGAACAACATGCGGAAATTCGCAAAGCGACTGAGAAAATTGCCCGGGGAGTGGGCGTAAGTGGTCTGATCAACATTCAATTCGCCATGGCCGAGAGTGTTCTCTATGTTCTTGAGGCAAATCCGCGTGCCTCTCGCACCGTTCCATTTGTCAGCAAGGCTACAGGGGTTCCTTTGGCCAAGGCGGCAGCGCGTATCGCACTCGGTGCGACAATTGCAGATTTACGAATAGAAGGTCTCTTACCTGCACAAGGTGATGGTAAAGCCAACGGGGTCTCCGTAAAGGAGGCTGTCCTTCCGTGGAATCGTTTCAGACGTACCGATGGACGCGGAGTCGATGCGGTTCTTGGACCGGAGATGCGTTCAACCGGGGAGGTCATGGGAATTGCGAAGACCTTCGGAGAAAGCTATTCCAAGTCGCAGATCAGCGCGTTTGGTCCTTTGCCCAAATCGGGGCAGGTTTTCATTTCCTTGGCCGATAAAGATAAGGCTTCGGGAATTGAACCCGCACGTGCACTAGCAGATATGGGCTTTGGACTCATTGCCACGGCAGGTACGGCAAAGGCTCTTGGCGAACATGGAATCAAGACAGTTACGGTGCGCAAAAACTCCGATGGCCCGGGTCTATTTGGCGAGAGAACCGCAGTCGATCTCATTTCTTCAGGAAGCGTTGATCTGGTCATCAATACGCCAGTTGGAAGAGGTACCCGACAGGACGGTTGGTTAATTCGAACAGCCGCAGTTCAACGTTCAATCCCCTGTATAACAACAACGGCAGGCTTTAGTGCAGCCGTCTCGGGGATCGAGTCACTGCAAAAAGGCGAGTTCAGCGTACGACCCCTGCAAGATTGGTTAGGCCAAATATGAGTTCGATCAATCGGCATGCAAAACAAATCAATGCCACGCTTGTGAGCAACAAGCGCATTGGCCAGTATCACCAGTTGCTTCTCAACATCGGGCGAGTCGTGGAGGACGCTCATCCTGGCAATTTTGTGGCCATTAGTGTCGGTGGCGAGAACTCAGGATTGATCCTTCGTCGTGCCTTTGCAATATCTCGTGTATCGCACCGCAGTGACAAAGGCGATGGCACCATGGAATTGATTGTTGCCGCGCATGGTGCCGGCAGTCGGTGGCTATGCTCGCAACTCGAAGGCGCGAGCCTAGATGTGGTTGTCCCATTGGGCACCGCCTTTGGTATCCCCACAGAACCTGCCCAGGCCCTCCTTATCGGTGGTGGGTACGGCTCGGCTCCGTTATTTGGATTAGCGGAAGTTCTAAAATCCAAGGGTTGCCGAGTAGACATGATTCTTGGCGCCAGGACTGCTTCAAAGATCTATGCACCTATCGAGGGAAAGCGTTCGGTAAATTCACTGAAGATTTATACCGAGGACGGAAGTGCGGGAACGATGGGCATGGTCACCGACCCAATTTCGTCTTTGATCGCAGAGGGTTTGGTCGATGTGATTTACTCGTGTGGTCCTATGGCGATGCTTGCAGCGATTTCTCAGATTGCAAAGGTGGCTGACATTGTCCATCAGTGCGCCGTGGAGGAATCAATGGCATGTGGAATTGGAGTCTGCATGACATGCGTTCTTCCAGTTGAAAACGGAGATGGCCATGTCGCAATGCTGCGTTCGTGCATCGATGGGCCCGTCATGGACGGGGCAAAGGTTCAGTGGGATCAAGTCGGGAAGGTGGCGAAGTAGCCGATGCCTGACTTTAATTTCTCGACCACATTAGGGCCGGCTTGGTTTCCGACGCCGTTGTTTACCGCAAGTGGGTGCGCTAGTTCGGGCAAAGAACTCTCTCAGTTCTTTCCATTGCGAGATATCGGCGCCGTGGTAACAAAATCGATCATGCTTAAAGCCCGCCCGGGACGTCCCACTCCGAGGATGGCTGAGACTCCTAGTGGAATGCTCAATTCCATTGGCCTGCAAGGCCCAGGCATCGATACTTTTCTATCACATGACATTCCATGGCTCCTGCAGCAAAATGCCCGCGTTATCGTTTCGATTGCCGGTGAGAACGTGGACGAATATGCCGTCTTAGCAAGAAGACTTCGATCCGTTGATGGAATATCCGCAGTCGAGGTGAACATTTCTTGCCCCAATGTAGAAAATAGAGGTTTAGTTTTCGCCTGCGACCCGCACGCATCGCGTGCAGTGGTTGATGGAGTGCGCCGTACATTGGGTGGAGAAATACCCATCATCGTCAAACTCTCACCTGATGTGACCGACATTGTCGAGATTGCCAGAGGCGTGATAGACGCCGGTGCAGATGGACTCTCGCTGATCAACACGATTCTTGGCATGGTCATTAACGTCGATACTATGCGCCCTCATCTTGCCGGCAAGACAGGCGGGTTGTCTGGACCGGCAATTCGTCCGGTCGCGGTACGTGCTATCTATCAAGTTCACCAAGCCTTTCCGAAGATTCCGATTCTTGGAATGGGCGGAGTCCGATCCGGTCGCGACGCACTCGAATTGGTCTTAGCTGGCGCAAGCGGAGTGAGCGTGGGAACTGCGAGCTTCTCAAATCCGATGGCGGTCATCGCTGTTCAGAGCGAATTGCGCGATCTCTTAATCCAGAAGGGTTTCAATTCTCTGAAAGACGCCGTGGGATTTGCCCACCGCGATGCATAGAAAAGGGAAGCAACTGATGAGTGCCAAGGCCCCGATATTTCTCGCGATCGATACCGCCGATCTTGACGTGGCTAAGGCGTGGATTTTGGCGACACAGGACTACCTCATGGGATACAAGTTGGGGCTGGAGTTCTTCGCGGCCTTTGGGAGCGAAGGAGTCAGAGAAATAGGCGCGATGACAGATGCCGACATATTTCTTGACTTGAAGCTCCATGATATTCCCAACACCGTTTCTGGTGCGACTCGCCAAATAGCGTTGTTAATGCCGAGATTCCTCACTGTTCATGCCTCAGGCGGCAAGGCAATGATCGAGGCGGCCGTTAAAGAGGGCCCGAAAATTGAAATCGCTGCGGTCACTGTTCTTACCTCCTTGGGCAGTGATGATTTAACTGAAATAGGCTTTACACCCAGCCCTCTGGATGCGGCCGTGGCGTTGGCTAAGCTGGCCAAGTCAGCAGGAGCAAAGGCGATTGTCTGCTCGCCTTTGGAAATATTAGCGGTGCGCCAGGCTGTGGGTCCCGAGCTTTCGATCATCACCCCCGGAGTTCGACCTGCCTTTGAGAAGGTTTCTGATGATCAGCAAAGGAGGATGGACCCAAAGACTGCAATGGATTCTGGGGCCACCTACTTGGTAATCGGGAGACCTATTACGAGTGCGTGGGCCCAAGGCCCGCAGGCACTGCGCGATCGTGCCGCATTAATTGCGTCTCAACTTAGCTAGCGGGCTAGATGCAGGTAGATTATCGCCATGCCTGTGCCCCCCGCATTAACCCCGGAACAGCGCGCGGATGCTCTGGTCAAAGCTGCGCATTCTCGACGCACGCGAGCCGATGTCAAAGCAAAAGTCAAGACTGGGCTTCTGGGAATCTCAGATGTCATAGGCCTGGCGAAATCGGATCCTGCTATCGCAAAAATGCGCGTGAGCGAATTACTAGAGGCCCTTCCTGGCGTTGGGAAGATTCGCGCAACTGCGATTATGGAACGACTAGCAATTTCTTCTCCTCGCAGAATCCAAGGACTAGGCATACACCAAAGAACTGAACTCATATCGGAATTCAAGCCGGCGGGCCATCGCGGAAGACTTCTCGTTCTTTCCGGACCCGGTGGAGTTGGAAAAAGCACGGTGGCCACTCGGATTCGAGAGGAACGTGAAAATTTTTGGGTGAGCGTCTCAGCGACGACGAGACCACCTCGTCACAATGAAAAGGACGGAATCGACTACTACTTCCTCACCGAGGACGAATTTGACCGCCGTATCGAGGAAGATGATTTCCTGGAATGGGCGCAATTTGCCGGAGCAAGGTATGGAACACCCCGAGAGGGCGTGGAGAAGGCTCTGAGCCAGGGAAAGAATGTTCTGCTAGAAATCGAAATCGAGGGGGCACGGCAAGTCCGAAGTCATAGTCAGGAAGCGATCTTGGTCTTCTTAGAGCCACCTAGTTGGCAGGAGCTCATCTCGCGATTGAAGGCAAGGGGATCAGATACACCGGAACGACGCTCGCTCAGGCTGGAATTGGCCGCCGAGGAGTTGGCCGCTGCCAAGGAGTTCGATGTGGTGATCGTCAATGATCACGTCGAGAAGGTAGTCGCCGCACTGGTAGCCTTAGCCCCCTGATCCGCCATTACTGCGGATTGATCTGGACTTCACTTTTTAAGGGGCTTTAATGGACGGCATTACCAATCCACCGATTGACGAACTTCTGGACAAGAGCGGCTCCAAGTACAGCCTCGTCCTGTATGCAGCCAAGCGTGCCCGGCAGATCAATGCTTATTACTCACAGTTGGGTGAGGGCTTGTTGGAGTACGTGGGGCCTCTCGTGGAAACCCACGTCCACGAGAAACCGCTGTCAATCGCTCTTCGTGAGATCAACGAAGGTCTCTTGACAATCGAGAACCTCGAACCGACCGCTTAATCCGGCAGCATACGTTTGCGATTGAGCAACAGTGTCATCGATCGGGTCATCGATTGGGTCATCGACTGGCCGAGAAGTAATTCTCGGAATTGGCGGTGGCATTGCTGCATACAAATCTTGTGATCTTCTAAGGCGCCTTCAAGAGCATGGCTTCCTTGTTACGGTTGTTCCCACGCCCGCTTCACTCAACTTCGTCGGCGCCACCACGTGGGAGGCTCTTTCGGGCAGAGCGGTCTTAAGCGAAGTTTGGCAGGATGTCGCATCTGTTGCCCACATTAACCTTGCCAATCGCGCCGATTATATTCTCATCGGACCGGCGACGGCCGACCTTATCGCGCGGATTGCCCATGGGCGCGCCGATGACATGCTGACAAATGTTGTTCTTGCCAGTGGCGCACCAAAATTGATTGTCCCGGCAATGCATCCGCAAATGTGGTTCAATCCATCCACCGTCGCGAATGTGGAGATTCTTCGCGAGCGGGGTTTCATCGTCATGGAGCCGGAAATTGGTCGGCTCACCGGCTCCGACATAGGTCAAGGAAGATTTCCCGAGACTGCGAAGATTTTGGAGCAATTCCAGGAGATCGTTGGCTGGAATTCCGATCTGCTCGGTTGCAGAATCCTCGTTACCGCAGGTGGTACACGGGAGCCGATAGATCCCGTGCGATTCATTGGCAATCGCTCCTCCGGCAAGCAGGGGTACGCCATAGCGCGAGCTGCGGTGGCACGTGGGGCTCGTGTTCAACTCGTTGCTGCCAATTGCGATCGTCCTAATATTGAAGGGGTGGAAATCATCCAGGTGGAAACAACTGAGGATATGGCTCGAGTCTTGGACGAGCGTTTTCCAGAATGTGACGTGTTGATCATGTGCGCCGCGGTTGCAGATGCAAAACCGGTGCGGCAGAGCCTGGAGAAAATCAAGAAGAGTGAGCTTGAAAGTATCCAATTGGAGTCAAATCCGGACCTGCTCGCGACCCTAGCGGCTAAGAAGGGACCTTCTCAAGTTCTCGTTGGGTTTGCCGCCGAAACTCAAGACCATCTTGAGAACGCGGCGCAGAAGCTTCTAAAGAAGAATGTGGATCTGCTCTACGTGAATGATGTTTCGGGAGGAAGGATCTTTGGTAGCGATATGACGCGCGGCACCATTATCACCAGAGATGGCGGAGAAATAGTCGTTTCAGAGGCCACCAAGGACACGCTTGCAAACGTATTACTTGATCAGGTCAATTTTCGGCTAAGTTTGCCCAATGTCTAAGCGTTTATTTACCTCTGAGTCCGTTACTGAAGGCCATCCGGACAAGATTGCCGATCAGATTTCCGATGCCATTTTGGACTCACTTCTTCGTCAGGACCCCAAGAGTCGCGTGGCTGTGGAGACCCTGATAACCACTGGTCAAGTTCATGTTGCGGGGGAAGTCACCACAGACGGCTATGCCGATGTGATGGGCATTGTTCGTGACACGGTTCTTGAAATCGGGTACGACTCCTCTGAAAAAGGATTTGATGGAAACACATGTGGCGTTTCCATCTCCATCGGCCGGCAATCTCAAGACATTGCCCAAGGTGTTGATGATGCATATGAAAACCGAGTTGCTTCATCAATTGATCCCTTGGATTTGCAAGGTGCCGGGGATCAAGGTCTGATGTTTGGCTATGCCTGCGATGACACGAAAGAGTTGATGCCGCTGCCGATTTCTTTGGCGCATAAACTCGCCCAGCGTCTTGCCTTCGTGCGAAAAAGCGGTGACCTTTCGTTCTTGCGTCCTGATGGAAAAACTCAGGTCACCATTGAATACGACGGGGATCGAGCCGTGGCCCTGAACACGGTCGTCATTTCAAGCCAACATTCACCCGACATCGATGTCGTTGGAAAGTTGACTCCAGACATCATCTCCCTAGTGATCGATCCGGTTCTGGAAGAAATTGAATTGTCGCGCAAGGATTTGCGCATTCTCATTAACCCGACTGGACGATTTGTAATCGGCGGACCGATGGGCGATGCGGGTCTTACGGGTCGAAAAATCATTGTTGATACTTATGGCGGGATGGCCCGGCATGGTGGCGGTGCCTTCAGTGGAAAGGATCCCTCAAAGGTGGACCGGTCCGGCGCATATGCAATGCGATGGGTAGCCAAGAACGTGGTTGCCGCAGGGTTGGCACGCCGATGCGAAGTCCAAATTGCCTATGCCATTGGAAAAGCCCAACCCGTTGGCCTTTTCGTTGAGACATTTGGCACCGAAACAATTCCGGTTGACCGTATCCAAAATGCCGTTCAGGCAACTTTTGATCTCCGTCCCGCCGCAATCATTCGAGATTTGGATCTTCTCCGTCCCATCTATGGGATGACAAGTGCCTATGGTCATTTCGGACGAGAGTTGCCCCAATTCACCTGGGAAGCGACTAATCGCGTGGATGCATTACGCGCCGCGGCTCTGTAGCAGATTTAGGTGGTCACACCAAGACCATTAAAACTTAAGGCGCAGGTAGGCGCCCTCGGTAAAAAAAGTGTCGCAACGCAAATGCCCGTCGCCCGAGTATGGGTCGACACGGGCGTATTTCACCTTGATACACCATATGACTATTGGGTGTCGGAGGATCTAGCCGACGTCGTCCAGATCGGGATCAGGGTGCAAGTTGAGTTCGGCGCTTCTGTGCAAGAAGGAATTGTGATTGAGCGGATCGAATCTTCTGCAAATACTGGAAATCTCAAACAGATACGCAAAGTACTTTCGCCCAACCCAGTGGCAACTGCGCAGACTCTCGAACTTTTCCGTCTCGTAGCTAGACGGTGGGCGGGTTCGCCCTATGACATCATTCGAAGCGCGATTCCGCCCCGAATCGCATCGGTAGATAATGAAAAGCTCGCTGATGAATTCGATATGGAGCTTCTGAGGCAAGCACCAGCCTCGCACCCAAAAGGATTCTCTCAACGCAAGATTAGATCTTTCTGGGCACTTCCTCCTAGTACCCCCCGGCAGAAATTGATTGCTGATCTTGTAGCGACTAGATCCAAATTCGGCCAAGTCCTGCTGATCCTGCCCGATGAAAGGGAGCTGATCGCCGTTGAGCAAGAGCTGATGTTCTATTTTTCCGATAGGAACATGGTTCGCCTCAATGGAAGCCTCACAAGGAGTCAGCGGTATCGAAACTTCCTCAGAGTGACCAAGGGTCAAGTCAACATCGTCTTGGGTCTTAGAGCAGCTATTTTCGTACCTTTGAAGGAGGATGTGACGATTATTGTCGCGGGTGAATCCTCCGAGTCTTTGCATGAACCGCGCACGCCGGGTTGGAACGCAAGAGACGTCGCACTGATGAGATCGAGTGAGATGGGTGCCAATCTTATTTTTGTCGGCTATTCGCCTTCCCTTGAAGTGGCACGATTGATCGAGTCGGGCTGGCTTGGCCATATTTCTTCAAAAACCCGAAGAGAGGTCGTGGCCATACCTCAGACTATGGGGGAGTTGATACCCAGCGGCGCATTTTCGATAGTCAGAAAGGCGCTAAGAAATGGCCCGGTACTTTTCCTAGTTCCGAGGAAAGGTTATGGGAATTCTGTTCTGTGCAATAAATGTAGGAACATTGCACTGTGCCCTTGCGGCGGCAGACTTGAACTTACTGGTTCGGGGGAGAGTCCTAGGTGCGTTCTCTGTCGCACTACCTACGAAGGATGGAAGTGCAGATGGTGCCAGAGCAGTGAAATCTATTTGGCATCCAGGGGCATAGATCGCTTTGCGGAGGAGATCGGAAGATCCTTTCCGAATGTTCCGATCATCAACTCATCGGGCGAGCACATTGTTGATTCGGTCCCTCCAACGCCTAGTCTTGTCGTCTCTACTCCTGGATCTCAACCAAGAAATTATGACGGATACGCTGCAGTCGCACTTCTCGAGGGATTGCGTTTTTTCGGACACAGTGAGTTGCGCTCAACAGAAAGCTCGCGAGAAGTATTCTTCCAGTCAGCCGCCTTGGCTGCGTCATCGAGTCCGATCTTCGTGTCTTTCACGCCGACTCATCCGATTGTCGCAGCCTTAACGCGTTGGGATGCTTCACCGCTCGTTCGAAAAGAGCTACGTGAAAGGGAGGAGATGCATTTCCCTCCCTATTACAGATTCATTTGCATCGATCTGGAGACTAGAGAGGCCATGAAGTTCCACACGGGATTGGTACAGGCTCAAAGGGATGATCGAGTTGACCAAGAAGTGCAGATCACCGGACCACATGAGAAATCAAAGGAGATCTCCAGACTCATTCTCTCTGCACCGGTGTCTAAGGCGGCCGCGGTCGTGGATTTTGTCCACGAATTGCAAAGGCGAAGATCAATATCTCGAAAGCCTCTATTTACAATTAGAGTCGATCCGTACTCGCTGACCTAGTTGCTAGACTTCGAGTATGCCTATATTGCCCATCCGACTTTTCGGAGACCCAGTACTGCTCACCCCTTCCGTTCACGTCGTGGACTTCGATAAGGAGTTGCGCACTCTGGTGGCAGATCTCACTGACACCATGATGGATGCGCCAGGTGCCGGATTGGCCGCTCCACAGGTCGGGGTCCCACTTCGGGTTTTTGTCTGGGATATTGATGAAACCCTCGGTCACCTAATAAATCCAAACCTCGAATTCGGTGAAGAAATTCAAGAAGGAGAGGAAGGCTGCCTTTCCTTTCCTGAACTGCGTTACAACACGCCTAGGTCCATGCGAGTCGTGGCCAAAGGATGGAACATGTACGGCGAGCCGATCACAGTTGAAGGCAGCGAGCTACTGGCCAGGGCACTCCAACATGAAACAGATCATCTCGATGGGATACTTTTCATCGATCGGCTGACCAAAGATGATCGAAAAAGTGCCATGAAGGAAATCAGGGAGTCGGAGTGGTTTGGGTTGGCAGATGATGCAGGGCTACGTCCGCAGATTAAGGTCTCCCCGCACTACACCTTCGACAAAGGGCTTTAGTGCGAATCGGTGTGGCAGCGACGCCGCGAGTAGCGATCCCCACGCTGGATTGGTTGCGCGATTCAAACCACGAGCTTGGTCTTGTAATTACCAGACCTAATAGACCATCTGGTCGAGGTCGCACAGTGAAGGAGTCCGTCGTCGCTCAGTGGGCCTCGGCTCATGGTGTTGAATGCGTCAAGCCAGCTAAATCCGAAGAATTGTTTGATCCGCTGGCCTTGATCGATCTAGTAGTGACAATCGGTTACGGTGTGATTCTCCCCGTTGAGATCCTGTCGATTCCGCGCTTCGGATTCGTCAACCTTCACTTTTCGCTATTACCTGCATGGCGCGGAGCAGCGCCGGTGCAAAGATCCATTCTGAGTGGTGATGAGAGATCCGGCGTGACGGTATTCGCTCTCGATTCCGGAATGGATACCGGTCCCATATACGTCCAACGCGAAGTCCTCATCCACCCCTATGAAAATGCGGGAGAGTTGTTGACGCGTATGGCGGGCCTCGGACCAGAGGTAATCGCCGAAGCGCTGACATTGATCGAGTCGGGAAACCCTCCAAGGCCACAAGGTCTTGAGAGAGTCACCTACGCCTCGAAGATCACAAAAGAAGATGCGCGGCTTCTGTGGAGCAAAAGTGCTCGGGAAATTGACCGGCAGATTCGCGCCTTCACTCCGGAACCGGGTGCATGGACGACATGGAGGAACTCGATGCTACGCATTGATCGAGGGCGACTTTTCTCCGTAGATCGCCACATCGCACCAGGGGCCATCTTGGTCCAAGGCGACCATGTCATGGTGGGCTGTGCTAACGGCGAAGGGTTGATTATCGAAGAAGTTACACCATCGGGTAAGACAATGATGTCTGCAAAGAGTTGGGCCAACGGCGCGCGCATTGCGGAGGGTGAGAGCTTTGTCTAGTCCTGGCAGTTCTTTTCGAAAGCCACGCCCGGATGCATCGCGCCTGCTTGCCTTCGAAATATTGACTCAGGTCAATCGACACGAGGCGTATGCAAATCTCCTACTTCCTAAGGCGCTGGGCGAGAGTTCGCTGGAGCACAGGGATAGGGGCTTTGTCACCGAATTGGTCTACGGAACAATTCGAATGCAAGGTCGCCATGATTGGATTCTCTCGCAAGTGAGTCAGCGACCCTGGGAGAGCGTGGACGTCGGAATAGTTGACGTTGCGCGGTTGGGAGTACATCAACTATTTGAGATGCGAGTTCCGACACATGCGGCCGTGTCTGCAACGGTGGAACTTGCCCGCAAAGTGCTCGGAGAATCCAAGGCCACCTACGTCAATGCGCTTTTGCGTAAAGTGAGTGCTCGTTCACTCGAAGAGTGGTCTGTCTTCATCGATGAGATCTCGGATCGTATTGAGAGACTTTCAATTCAGTACTCACACCCGGAATGGATCGTGTCAGCGTATTTTGATCTGCTCAAGGAAGAGTCCGAGGTGGTCCAAGCACTAGCAGCAAATAATGTGCCCGCGTCTCCGACTTTAGTAGCGTGGCCTGGTCGGTCAACGCAGGACGAACTCGTTGCGCTCGGTGGAAGTCCAACCATTTACTCCCCTTTCGGAGCCACGTCAGTGCAGATACCTTCTGACATTGATTTGATCCGAAAAAGAGCGGCCGGGATCCAAGATGAAGGATCTCAACTGGTGGCTTACGTCTTCTCGCAGGCCGCCCAGAGCCAACAGAGTTGGTTGGACCTCTGCGCCGGTCCGGGTGGGAAGGCAGCCCTTATTTCAAGTATCGCAATGCAAAATGGCAAGGAGTTCATTGCCAACGAGATATCTCCAGCTCGAGCCAGACTTGTCGAGCAAGTCATTGCGGTTGGCGAAGTTCAGATAGGAGATGGTCGCACCATTTCAGAGCGGGGCGAGAGTTTTGGTGCGGTACTAGCCGACGTGCCATGCACAGGTATCGGCGCCCTTAGGCGAAGACCCGAAGTACGTTGGCGAAGAAATCCTTCTGATCTATCTGGCTTGACCACATTGCAAAGTGAGTTGCTTGATAGCGCAATTTCTGCAACAGAGATCGGGGGCATCATTGGATATGCGACTTGTTCACCCCACCTTGCCGAAACTAAAGTACAAGTCAGCCGCGCACTCAAGCGCCACCCCTATATTCGACAGATCTCGGTTGAGCCTTTCTTACCTGCGAATTTGAAAGACGCGGTAGTAAACGGATCCATGCAATTGTGGACGCACAAACACGGAACCGATGCCATGTTCTTGACTCTCTTTGAGCGTACTTCCTAGAGTCAGGTATCATTCGCCCATGTCTCGTGAGGTACGAATAACTCCAAGTATTCTAAATGCCGACCTAGACGACCTTGCGACTGAGATTAAACGGATTGCGGATGTTTCCGATCTCGTCCACCTCGACATTATGGATGATCAATTCGTTCCAAATTTCACATTTGATTTCGAATCTGCCAGCAAGATCGTAAAGGAGAGCGTCCTGCCGGTGGACGCACACTTGATGGTGATGAATGCGGATAAAATTGCACCGCAGTATGCGCAGATTGGTTGCGCGAGTGTTACCTTGCATGTGGAAGCGACCGAAGATATCGCCCAGACACTGAGGGCTATCCGAAATGAAGGAGCTCGATCAGGGTTGGCGGTAAAGCCCAATACCGATATCGCAGGCTATGCCGATTTCAGTCACTTGGTAGATATGTTCTTGATTATGACAGTTGAACCAGGCTTTGGTGGGCAGAGATTTATGTTCGACATGGTTGAGAAAATCCAGAAAACTCGCAAGATCATTGGCTCTCGGCCTATTTGGTTACAAGTTGACGGCGGTATTTCCGAGGAGACTATTGAAATCGCCGCCGCCGCAGGCGCAGACACCTTCGTGGCGGGAAGCGCCGTATTTCGATCTCAAGATCCGGCCCATATGGTCACCAGATTGCGCCAACTGGCCCTATCTGTGCCAGAATGACCCCACGTTGTTCCGGGGGTCGGTGTAAATCCGAACCGGCGGTTATAGTCCGCGACCCGACCGCATCCAGTGGTCGGTTGATTTGGTGAAACTCCAAAACCGACAGTCACAGTCTGGATAAAGGGAAACGTGCGAAACACCGCGCCTGTCGCGGCGCTTTATTTGCGTCCATCAAAACCCCCGATTTTCTTAAGGGGGCATTGTGGCGGACGACCAGTATTTCATGGCTCAAGCAATAGAGCTGTCCAAGCACGGCCTCGGACGAACCTTTCCCAACCCCGTTGTTGGAGCAGTGATTCTTTCTTCTTCGGGCGAGATTATCGGTGAAGGTTTTCATTCCGGTGGCGACCACGCCGAGGTTATAGCACTTGCCGATTGCGCACACCGAGGAAGGTCAACACTCGGATCCACAATCTTCGTCAGCCTAGAACCCTGCAACCACACAGGCAAGAGGCCGCCTTGCACCAAAGCAATACTGGACGCAGGAGTCGCAAGGGTCGTGTATGCGGTCAAAGATCCGAATCTCATTGCTATGGGTGGCGACGGATATCTTCGTTCTCAGGGCGTGGAAGTTGCAGCTCACATACTTCAGCATGAAGCGGCATTCGCAAATCGCGCATGGTTGCACAAAATGACCAAAAAAAGACCATACATTACTTGGAAAATCGCTTCGACTTTTGACGGTTACACCGCCGCCCTTGATGGCACTTCCGAGTGGATCACTTCCGAAGAATCACGAACGCTCGTTCAAAAGCTTCGTGCCGAGTCCGATGCGATTCTGGTCGGTACTGGAACAGCCTTGCTTGATAATCCTTCGCTCATTCCGAAAGGCGATCTACGTAGGCCATTGCGGATTGTCATGGGAGAGCGCGCGATTCCCCTCAATGCTCAACTTCACAATGCAAAAGCACAAACTTTGTTTCTTTCGACGCGTCAAATCGACATGCTGATGGCTACAGTCAATGACCTGGGAATAAATTCGATTTTAGTTGAAGCCGGATCTACGTTAGGTACAGCCCTCATGAATGAAGGGGTTATAGATGAGATCCACTGGTTTCAAGCGCCCACCCTCTTCGGGGCAGGCAAGAAGGCAATAGGCAATCTCCATGTCCAGACGTTGTCAAGTCGACGCGATTACGTAATCATCGAAAACGAAATGATGGGCGCGGATCTCCACACAATTCTCGTTCCGAAATCGGAGGTAAACGCCAAATGTTCACTGGTCTAGTCCAAGGCATCGGTACTGTTTCGAATGTTATCGAACACGAGAGTTCTACGGAACTCGAGCTGTCCATAGGCACTCTCGCCAAAGGGGTTTGCGTTGGAGATTCAATTAGTGTCAATGGCACATGCCTAACCGTCACCAAGATCGATTTAGAACGAGTTAGCTTGGATGTCGTGAAGCAGTCACTCCTCCTCACAAATTTGAAAGATACCCACGTTTCAAGTCAAGTAAATCTGGAACTTGCAGTTCTGCCCACACAACGCCTAGGCGGTCATTTAGTACAGGGACATATTGACGGTGTTGGTACCGTCGCGATCCGAGAGGCGGGGGAGCGTTGGGAGCGTTTTGTCATCACTATTCCGGCACAGTTGATGAAATACGTGGTCCCGCAAGGTTCAATTACCGTCAATGGTGTCTCATTGACGGTTGGAAGTATTGATGATGTCCGGTTTGAAATCGAACTATGGATAATCCCTGAGACCTCATCAAAGACAACTTTTGGCATCACCCAAGTCGGAGATCGCGTCAACATCGAAGTCGATGTGCTGGGTAAATACGTCGAACGTCTGCTCACAAAAGGAACTATCTCATGATGAACCAAGCCTTGTTGGCCTTCAAATCTGGACAATTCATTATTGTGACTGATGATACAGATCGGGAAAATGAAGGGGACCTCATAACCCCGGCGGAATTTATGGATGCTCAGAAGATGGGCTTCATGATTCGGCATACATCCGGGGTGATCTGTGTGGCCATTGATGCCAACCGCGCTCGTCGGCTATCGCTACCTCCGATGGTTGTGCACAACCAAGACTCCAAGAGAACCGCGTTCACTGTGAGCGTCGATTTAAAGGACGGGGTAACGACTGGCATTTCTGCGGAGGAACGAGCACGGACAGCGAATGCTCTTGCAGACGACGGGGCTACTTCGTCAAGTTTCCTACGACCCGGTCACATCTTCCCTCTCGTTGCCAGCCCAGAAGGGCTCTCGTCGCGAAGAGGACATACCGAAGCAGGAGTGGCCCTCTGTCAGTTAACGGGCTTGTCCACCGCCGCTGTTCTTTCTGAGTTGGTAAATGATGATGGATCACTCATGCGAGGCGCACAACTTCGCAATTTTGCTAATGAGCACAACATTCCTACTATTTCGATCGCCGAACTTGCGAAATTGGACTATCCCGAAGACGAAGGCACTAAATTCAATGATATTGCCGCCCAGGCAATTTTGCCTCGCGAACAATCGACCTGGTCGATCAAAGTGGTTACGGGCATTGAAGGTGATGAGAATGTTCTACTCACTTTGGGGGAGATTGATCTCAACAATCCCAGATACGCGCCTCTTGTTCGAGTTCACTCTGAGTGCTTCACGGGCGATGTTCTGGGTTCGACACGATGCGAATGTGGGCCACAGTTGCATAGTGCCCTTGCTAAAATCGAAGAAGAGGGTTGTGGCGTTCTTATTTATCTCAGAGGACATGAAGGACGCGGCATAGGATTGATTGAGAAAATTCGAGCGTACGCGCTTCAAGATGAGGGTCTCGATACCGTCGATGCCAATCTGGCCTTGGGCCACGAGATTGATGAACGCACATGGAACGATGCGGTCGAACTGCTTGCGATGCTGAAATTTAGAAAGGTCCGTCTTCTCACAAATAATCCCGCGAAGGTTGCCGCACTTGAGGAATCCGGGGTTGAAGTTGAGATCATCCCGTTAATCGTCGGTCATGGTGAACTCAATGCACGGTATTTGGCGAGCAAGCGAGACCGCCTAGGCCACATTCTTCCTAATGACGACGAACTATTTGGAAAGGAGAGAGCAAGATGAGTGGCGAAGGAGCCCCCAAAATCGCAATTCCAAGATTGGACAGAGCCCGAGTTGCCATTGTGAGTTCACAATGGCACATGCAGATTTGCGAAGCCTTAGTCGATGGGGCCCGTCGTGCGTGCGAGAGCGCAGAAATTTCGGATATCCGTATTGAATGGGTGCCCGGTTCCTTTGAACTGCCACTTGCGTGCGCCTATTTGCTAGCCCATGGGTACGACGCGGTGGTCGCAGTTGGCCTTGTTTTGAGAGGGGAGACGCCTCATTTCGATTTTGTCTGCCAAGGGGTGACCTCCGGGTTGATGGATGTCATGCTGAGCGAAAAGAAACCTATTGGATTTGGCGTTCTAATGTGCGATACCGAAGAACAGGCCAAAGCGAGAGCGGGACTACCAGGCAGCGTCGAGGATAAAGGTTTTGAAGCCGCAAGTGCCGCTCTGCAAATGCTCGACCTTGAAAGGCGGATCCGTCGGTGATCAAGTGGCTTTTTGAAGCGCAAATTCATTTTGGTTCAAAGGCAATACTCTGGCGCGAAGTGATTGGAAATGTTTTCGGGCTATCTAGCGCGGTACTCGGAATGCGACGAAAAGTGTGGACGTGGCCGGTAGGAATAATCGGCAACATCCTGCTTTTCACAGTCTTCCTCGGCGCGGTCTTTCACGCTCCACAGAACAAAGACTTGTATGGGCAAGCAGGGCGTCAAATACTCTTCATGACACTTGCCATCTACGGGTGGTCCCGATGGGTGCAAAAAGACAGCGCCGGGTCTTCCACAGTCATCGTGCCTCGATGGACGACGATCCAGGAGAAGATGCAGATCGTCCCTGTCACGGCCGTCTTCTTCATCGCTTCGTACTTCATTTTGAAGGCACTTGGTTCATGGGGACCTATGGCTGATGCTTGGATATTCACCGGTTCGGCCCTTGCTACCTACGGACTGGCAAGAGGATATGTCGAGTTCTGGCTGGTCTGGGTAGCGGTCGACGCCGTTGGCGTGCCACTCCTCATCAAGGCGGGGTATTACCCTTCTGCGACCCTTTATGCGATTTATGGAGCATTCGTCATTTGGGGCTTTATCTCCTGGAGGAAGATTGCTAAAAGGGAGAAGATTTCGGTTTAGACAAAGGCGCGTCGTGGAGTCTTCACAGACCAGTAATCTATGGGCATGAAATCCTTTGATGAGCTCTGGGCAGAACTAGCGTTGATCATGGTCGAACGCCCAGCCAACTCCGGAACGATCGCGGCCATTGACGCGGGAGTCCACAGCATTGGAAAGAAGATTCTTGAGGAGGCTGGAGAAGTCTGGCTAGCTGGCGAACATGAAGGGGACGAGCAATTGGCGCAGGAAATAAGCCAACTTCTCTACCACCTACAGACCATGATGCTGGCAAGAGGGATCTCCCTCGATGACGTTTACCGATACCTCTAAGGGGATAACCGTGTTGAGAATTGCTGTTCCAAACAAAGGCTCACTCTCTGAAGCCGCCGCCCAAGTACTCCGCGAAGCTGGTTATAGGCAACGCACGGACTTTCGCGATTTAGTACTTGCCGATCCCGACAACGGTGTTGAGTTCTACTATCTGCGCCCCCGTGACATTGCTATCTACGTAGGATCGGGCGAACTAGAAGCGGGCATAACAGGTCGAGACCTTCTGATTGATTCGGGTGCGCCGGCGCAGGAAGTACTCGAGTTGGGTTTCGGTGGATCGACCTTCCGTTTTGCCGGTGGTGTTGGACGTGATTGGTCGTTAGCAGATATAAACGGAAAGCGCGTGGCCACCTCATATCCGGGTCTTGTAGAGAACTACCTCATCGAGGCAGGAATCAAAGCCACTGTCGTTCGACTAGATGGCGCCGTTGAAAGTAGCGTGCGTCTAGGAGTTGCAGACATCATTGCCGATGTTGTCGAAACTGGAGCCTCATTGCGACAGGCTGGATTGACAACTTTCGGCGAGCCGATCCTGACCAGTGAGGCAGTCCTGATACAGCGCAAGGATGCCGCCCTGGCCCCCGGCCTTGAAATTCTTATTCGACGCTTGCAGGGCGTCATTATTGCGAGACGATATGTTCTTCTTGATTACGATGTTCCTAAAGATTTGGTTGAGAAGGCTTGCGCTATAACTCCCGGTCTTGAATCTCCCACGATATCGCCTTTACAGAAAACGGATTGGGTTGCAGTTCGTGCGATGGTTCTCAAGAAAGAGACAAATCAAGTCATGGATGCACTCTGGGGACTAGGTGCCAGGGGAATACTAGTAACAGATATTCACGCGTGCCGACTCTGATCGGCTTCAACATCCTCTCTCGCGATTCCCATCAAGTACAGAACGCTATCTAAGTAAGGTTGATTAACAGCGCTGTCGGCTGCAGCGCGAACAGCGGGTTTGGCATTGAAGGCGATTCCCAATCCAGCGGCGGTAATCATGTCCAAGTCATTGGCACCATCGCCGATTGCGATCGTCTGGTCGATGCCAACACCTGCCAATTCTGCAAAGTCTTTGAGCGCCACTGCTTTGGCCGCCCTATCGATCACTGCCCCTTTTGTTTTCCCGGTCAGAAACCCTTCCGATATTTCCAGGCTATTGGCTCGGTATTGATCAATCCCCAGTTCTTTCAGTAGCGGTTCAATTACTTCAATGAATCCTCCCGTTACTACGGCAACGGTGTGGCCAAGACGTTGGAGCGTACGGACCAGAGTTCGAGCCCCCGGCGTCAGCGATATCTCGCCTCTGACCTCCTCGATAACCGACTCAGGAAGCCCCTTTAACAGAGCCACTCGAGCCTTGAGGGAATGGGCGAAGTCCCATTCCCCACGCATCGCTGCCTGCGTGATTTCTCGGACTTCGTCTTCTACTCCCGCCTTCGCGGCCAGGAGCTCGATGACTTCCTGCTGGATCAACGTTGAATCAACATCCATCAATACCAACTTCTTAGCCCACCGCATCAGGCCGCCCCTCTGCACCGCGATGTCGACGCCTTGGTCAACAGAGACCGTTGCCAGGGCCAATTGAATATCTAGCTGAGTCGAACCAGAGATGACAAATTCAAAGGCCGAGACCGGATAGGAGGCGGTCCGATAGATCCGCTCGATATTTGCGCCTTGTTCGGCCATTTCTCCGGCAATCGCGGCAATCGCCGCTGCCTGAAGCGGATTACCTAGTGCAGTAACGTGAAGGAGCCCGGACTTAGCAGCAATGGATTCGGGGTTTGAGTGGGAGAAGGAAACGGCTATATCGACATCAAGGCTTGCCGCGCACTCGGAGAGGTCGGATTCAATGGCTTGAGCATGATGGGGGTTGAGCGAGATCAGCACGGTCAGTATCAACCGTTCGCGTATGACGACCTGCTCAATATCTATTATCGTCACCGAAAAAGGGGAGAGGGCGCTAAAGAGAGCCTCTGTGATCCCAGGTGAATCTTGCCCTGAGAGAAGGATTAGACCTGTGTAGGGGTGGGACGCGGGGTCAAGTGTGTCGGACATGGGGTGAGGTTATCGCTTCTGCGGACGCCGACCCGCCAGAGAGGCGCTATCTTTCTATCTCTATGAATGCACGAATTATTCTCGCCCTTTCCGACGTCAGCGTTCAAATAGGACAACGGATCATCTTGGGACCGGTTAATTTCTTGGTCACCGAAGGGGAGCGCTGGGTGATTCTCGGTCCCAACGGCGCCGGCAAGTCCACCCTCATTAAAATATTGGCAGCGATGAGTTTTCCAACTCTAGGCCAGGTGGAAATTCTCGGAAACTCTATGGGCCAGGTGGATGTTTTCGAATTACGTCCGCGGATCGGCTTGTGCAGCTCGGTCATGGCCGAGAACATCCCCGAAGATGAACTTGTACGGGACGTCGTGCTTACCGCGGCTTATGCAGTTCTGGGTCGTTGGAATGAGGATTATGACCTCTGGGACGAATCCCGTGCAATTGCACTTCTCACCACGTTCGGCGTTCGCAATCTGGGCGAGCGCCGGTTTGGAACATTGAGCGAAGGCGAACGCAAGCGGGTGCAGATCTGTCGTGCCCTGATGGCCGATCCGGAAGTACTGCTCCTTGACGAACCAGCCGCAGGTCTGGACTTAGGCGGGCGAGAAGATTTGCTCACTAGATTTGCGAACTTCTCACGAGACCCAAAGGCCCCAGCCACCATCTTGGTCACTCACCACATCGAAGAAATTCCTGAAGGAACCACGCACGCCTTGTTGATGAAAGACGGCCTCATTGCGGTTTCGGGGCCAATCGATGACGTGATCACATCTGAACACATCAGTGCCGTCTTCGGACTTCCTATCGAAGTTCAGAAGGAAGGCTCACGATTCTTCGCTAGAGCATTCTGAAGACTCTAGAAGGCGTCCGTTCCGAATGGATCCGCGCATTGAAGAATCTGCTCGGCATACAGAGCGCTCTTCGGCTCAAAACCTTTTAGCAAGGCCAATCAATTGCTCGTTCAAGAGTCTAAACGAGCAATTGATTGGACCTTAAACTAACTTCAACCGATCCAAACGTTGATCAGAGAAGTAAAGAAATAAATCACAAACAAGATTGATACCAATAGAAGAAGTGGATGAATCTCTTTCTGTCGCTTTTGAATCAAACGGATCACCACGTGAGAGATGAAGCCCGCTCCGATACCCACCGAGATGCTATAGGTAAATGGCATCAAAATAATCGTGAGGAATGCAGGGATCGCAATTCCAAGATCTTCCCAATCCACTTGCTTGATCTGCGTCATCATCAGGAATCCAACGATTACCAACGCTGGTGTCGCAGCTTCGAAAGGGATGATTGCTACAAGAGGGGCGAGGAAGGTTGCGAAGAGGAAGCAGATTCCCGTTACAACCGATGCCAGACCAGTTCGCGCGCCTTCACCAACGCCAGATGCCGATTCTATATAGGAGGTGTTGGAAGAGATGCTTGCCGCACCACCAGCTACGGCCGCCAATGAGTCGACAAGAAGAATCTGCTCGGTTTTCGGAATGTATCCCTTCGAATCGATCAAGCCGGCCTCGGTCGCGATGGCGGTTACAGTTCCAACAGTGTCAAAGAAGTCAGATAGTAAAAGCGTGAATATCAGCAGTACGGCAGAGATCGCCGATATTCTGCTAAATGAACCAAGCAGGCTGAAGTGTCCGAGAAGGCCGAAATCAGGCTTGTCCAGGATTTTGGATGGAACGGTCGGAACGTTCAACCCCCAACCCTTTGGATTGAATTGAGTCGGCGAGATGAAACTGGGTCCGATCTTGTATGCCTTTTCAATAAGTATCGCTGCAATGGTGCCAAAGACAATGCCAATGAGAAGGGCGCCTTTGACCTTCTTGACCATAAGCCCGATCATCAAGAAGAGCACGAACGCAAAAACGATAATCGGCCATCCAACCAGTGTTCCGTTGTCGCCAAGGGTTACTGGAACGGGTCCGGTACCTGTGCGACGAACAAAGCCAGAATCAACCAATCCAATCAATGCAATGAAAAGCCCGATACCCACGGAGATCGCAATCTTGAGTTGTTGGGGCACGGCGCGAAAGACCGCAGTTCTAAATCCCGTCAGCACAAGGATTGTGATGATCAGACCTTCCATGACGATCAAACCCATTGCATCTGCCCAGGACATCTTTGTGGCGATCCCGACCGCAACGAAAGTATTTAAACCTAGGCCGGTGGCAAGGGCGATGGGGAAATTCCCCACTAGGCCCATCAGAATAGTGATCACGCCCGCGACAAGGGCAGTTGCAGCCGCGATCATTGCAAGATTGGGATGGGAACCATCACCGCCGAGATACTTTCCATCGGCGTCCTTGGTAAGGCCGATGATTAAAGGATTGAGGGCGACGATGTAGGCCATCGTGAAAAACGTGACAACACCACCACGGATTTCCCGGCCGACCGTTGAGCCTCTTTCAGAGATTTTGAAATAAGTATCGAGCACGACTTCCCCTTTGCTGTTTTGGTATCGGGGGGATTTGCGACCCCGTGCAGTTTCACGACCCGCAAGCCGGAGGAAGATGAGAGGACGCTATCGTGCGAGCTATGTTACTGGTGAGTAAGGCGAGCCAAGACTCCGCATGAGATTGCAATGGATTGGCCGATAAAGAGGGCGAAAAGAGCCGTTCCCAGCCCCACTCGACCGCCCAGGGCAAAACCTGCCGTGAGAACGAGAGTCTCGATTCCAAGTCTTACTCGTCCCACTCGAACCCCGGTTCGGTGGTGGATGCCCGTCATCCATCCATCCCGGGGCCCGGGGCCAAGACCGGTACTGATGTATAGGGCCGAAGCTATGCCGACCGTGATGACTCCTACAAGAGCGAAGACCAATCCGGGCAGGAACTGGCTCTGCCTTGGCAAGAAATCGACTCCGATTTGCAGGGCTACAGGAATAACCAAGAAGTTAAGAAAAGTGCCAAATCCGGGCTTTTCCCGAAGGGGGATCCACAGGACCAACACGATGCAACTGATCATCCAGGTGGACCATCCCAGATTGACTCCCGTTCTGCGCGAAATCCCCTCCGAAAGAACGATCCATGGTGAATTGCCCAAGCGAGACTGGACCAACAAAGACTCACCAATTCCAAATAGGAATAGAGAAGCCGCGAGAATCCCAACGCGCATGGGAGCTAGATCCCAGCCAGATTTGGCTCTCCAGGGCGTTAACGGGATTGTGCGATGAGGTCGGAAGAATTCAACAAGGCGGCTCATGAATCCGGAAGACATTGAGGCAGACTACCTCATGGGCCAGAGGCAATGTCGGCGAATGGGACTCGTATAACATTGCCAAGACAATGAAGTTTGCGATCTTTCCGGGTATCGGCACCCTCATCAATATTGTCGCAATCATCGCTGGCTCCACCCTTGGGGTTCTCGTCGGTGGCAGGATGGCGATGCGAACGAGGAATCTGCTTACTGATGTTCTCGGAATTACCGTCATACTCGGCGGAGCGGATGCGCTCATAAGCCTCTGGTCTTCGCGATTCGTACATTCATTGCCAACAGGCTGGACACTTCTGTCGATCTTGGCAGCGCTCTTAATCGGTGGGCTCATTGGTTCAGCGGCGCGAATAGAGGATCGACTTGATGGGCTTGGTGAAAGATTGCGGATGCGCTTTGGCGCATCGAGTGAAGGACATTTTGTGGAAGGCTTTATTTCGGCTTCCCTTATTTTTGCGATTGGGCCGTTGGCGATTCTCGGAAGTATCAGCGACGGAATGTCAACTGGCATAGATCAACTCGTTCTGAAAAGTACTCTAGATTTCTTTACCTCAATGGCTTTCGCTGCGTCATTGGGGTGGGGAGTAGCGTTCTCAGCTCTTCCCGTCGGCATTTATCAGGGCTTTTGGACTCTCATAGGGGTCGGACTTGGTAGCGTGTTAAGTGGCTACCAAGTGGATGCGATGACCGCCACCGGCGGCGCTTTGCTCCTTGGAATCGGACTCAAACTCCTCAAGATGAAAGAGATCGCAGTCGGGAATCTTTTACCGGCGCTGGTGGTCGCTCCCTTGTTCGTATGGGGAGTTCATGCCTTTACCCGCTGATCGGTTAGAAACTTTTGCCGTTAATCACGAATCGATACTTCACATCGCTCGCAATTGTTCGTTCGTAAGCCGTGTTGGCGTAATCTGCATTGATAACTTCGACATCACTGACAATGTTGTGAACGCCGCAGAAGTCCAGCATTTCCTGGATTTCAGGAATACCGCCCACTTGCGATCCGGCCATCGAACGTCTGGCTCCAAGCAATTCGCCTGCTCCGACGGAGTAAGGCTTGCCTGGCAAACCAATTACGACAAGGGTGCCATCAAGACTTAACATGTTTATGTAAGCACTGATATCAAGTTCGGCAGAGACGGTGTTTAGGATCAAATCAAAACTTCTAGCCAAAGTCTTGAGCGTGGCAGGATCTCTCGTGACAACAAAGTGATCGGCCCCCATAGCTAGGGCGTCCGACTCTTTCTGTGGCGAATGAGAAAAGACAGTGACGTCGGCGCCAAGTGCTTTAGCGAACTTCACTCCCATGTGGCCAAGTCCACCTAAGCCGACAATTCCAACCTTCGTCCCGGCTTTCGCTTTCCAGTGCATAAGGGGGGAGTAAAGAGTTATTCCAGCACAAAGAAGCGGAGCCACGCCTTCGAGATCGAGATTTTCGGGAACGTGCACTGCGTAATCCGCATCGACGACGAAATTGTCGGAATAGCCACCGAATGCGATTGTCTTCCCATCGCGCTCGAGGCTGTTGTAGGTCCCAGTATTGCCATTCTCGCAATACTGCTGGAGACCACGTCTGCAACTCGAACAAGTTCGACAGGAATCGATAAAGACGCCAACGCCAATGCGGTCGCCCACTTTGAATGTAGATACCGCAGAACCGATCTCTCGAACAGTGCCGACGATTTCGTGTCCGGGAACCATGGGATAGATCGACGGTCCCCATTCCTCGCGCACCTGATGAATATCTGAATGACAGATTCCTGCATATGCGATGTCGAGGGCTACGTCGTTTGCACGCAACGCCCTGCGTTCGAATTCAAAGGGCATAAGGGGTGAATTGGGATCATGGGCTGCTAGTCCGCGAGATTTCATAGTGTCCTTTCCAAACGCTGGGAGTTTAGCTGTTAAACGGCAATGGATCGATGGAGATGTGGGCGGCTTTGGATCCGCGCGCGGTCACCTGACGCATGTGGTGCCTGCGACAGAGTACTTCGTAGCCGACCGCCTGACCCGCTGAGACATCACCGACCACTACTTGCTCGCCTTCGGTGATCATGACCCCACCTAGAGTTCGGGCGTTGTGCGTCGCCCTGGCACCGCACCAACAGAGAGCCTCCACCTGCAATGTGTTCACGCGGTCGGCTAATTCAACGAGGCGGGCTGATCCAGGAAATAGTGATGTGCGAAAATCTGTGAGGATTCCAAAGGCAAAGACATCGATACTCAATCCATCGACAATCTTGGCCAGTTGCTCGATTTGTGCGGGCTGGTAGAACTGCGCTTCGTCGCAAATGACATAGTCGATGCGTTCGCCCCTCGAAAGTTGGTCGACGACAAAGCGATGGAGATCAAGGTCAGAATCAACCTCGATGGCTTGGCGTTGAAGCCCAAGTCGAGAAGAGATGACCCCGCTACCCGCACGATCTTTGCTCGTGAACATCAGTCCCGTACGCCCGCGACTTTGATGGTTGTGGGCAGTCTGTAAGGCAAGGGTCGACTTACCGCTATCCATCGTCCCGCAATAGTAAATTAACTCAGCCACGGCATGGATCTTGCCACAAAATGGGCCGGGCCAAATAGCATCACGGTTTAAGTACCTGGGCCGCCACCAACTTCCGAGCCAATAGAGGGTCCAAATACGTGGCAAAATCGACGCTCATGTGCGTGGAATCTCGATAGACAACAATTCCATGGAGTATCGCAGGGCATGATTTTGCGCAGAACCAATTCGTGGGATCGATGACCGTGCTTGACTTGCTAAGACTTTCCCCCAACCATAATGCAGGTGCAGGTCGTACCACGGAACATGCCGAAACTTTTTCTTGCAAGAGGCACGAAGGAATATCCCTGTTGGGCCATGGGGTGTCTTGTAGATAGATGGAGTGTTGGGTTAAAGCATTCAAGCGCGACATTGTGGCAACCAGGCCCTTTCTCCACCAAAGGGGGTGGTCTACAACACCCTGAGGAGGTGAATAGTGCTCAAAATCAGAGACGATCACTGCCCAGGGATGCGCCGCCTTAATTCGAGTGAAAGAGTTTTCTCTCCAAAGTTGGCAAGGAGCGTTTCGAAATGCACCTTGATCGGCGAGCTGAACACTTGCCGCCGGGCAACTAGATTTTGTTAGGACAATAAGTTTGAATCCACCGTTGGCTGCAATCGAATTTAATGGGGGAAACCACTGCGCTGCATGGGAGTCCCCAAAGAGAAATATGGATTTGTTTCCGTGAACGTCGCCATAGACACAGGAGGGCGAGGTTGTAGCCGACTTGCCCACTTGGCAGCCATCAGCATAAATAGCCGGCAATCGCGTGATTGCCTTGAGCGCCGTACTTCCAGATATTGCCTTAATATGTAGATCTTTGGCTGAAGAGTACGAAATCCCAACCCCCAGAATCGCGACAACAAGTGTACCAATCCCAGCCAAGCGAATCACGGAAGAGAATGGCTTATGAACGTGACGCAACGGATTTTCAACGAACCGATGGGTTAATCCAGCGAGAATGAAAGTCAGAGCAATTGAAGCTAGGCGTTGGAGGATGGATAACGGGGCATGGAACACATATACGGGCAGTACTAAAGCCGGCCAATGCCAGAGATAGAGGGGATAGGAGATGTCGCCAATCCATTGAATCGGGCGAAGATTGAGGATTCGAGAAAACAAAGTCGGTAGATTTGCGACGATAAAGAGTAGATATGCCGCGCCCAGTGTCGGCAATAACGCGGCTCGGCCCGGGAACAGGGTGTTTTCATTAAAAATAAATGCGGCGACGAATATTGATGCCAACGCAAGCCATCCGGTCCAACGTAGACGACGGAAGGCTAATGGAGGCTCTCGCAGGAATACCACGAGTGCACCGACGCCGAGTTCCCATGCTCTTGTTGGAAGCGAATAGAACGACCAGATCGGAAATTTGGGGGTGGCAATCAGGGAAAGAGCAAATGAACAGAGGGTTACTCCGGTGAGCACCTTAAACACTCGTGAGGTTCGGCCATTTCTAGCCGCCAACAAAATCAGAAGGGGCCAGAGAAGGTAGAACTGTTCCTCAACTGCCAGTGACCAGAAGTGAATGATCGGCGATGGAGTCGTCCCAAGGTTCTGGTAGTCATTTTGCCACCAGGCAAATACGTAGTTGCTTACATAGAGTGCGGCAGCAACAATATTGCGTCCTAGGCTTGAACGAGCGCTTGAGGGCATGACTACAAAGGAAATAATCGCAGTCGAAAGTAGAACTAAGAAGGTGGAGGGAAGAAGCCTCTTGATTCTGCGTGAATAGAAATTGGCTAGTGAAATCGATCCAGTCTCTTTCAATTCACGCAATAGCAGACCCGTTATGAGATAACCCGAGATCACATAAAAAATATCAACACCTATAAAGCCGCCTGAGAGAAATCTGCCGTGGAAGGCAATAACCAGTAGGACAGCTAGAGCGCGCAGCCCTTGAATTTCTTTGATGCGCATTAAATGCTGAAGATAGAGTGCACCGGAACCTCTGGAAATTCGCTTGCGATTCGCTTACGTGGCTCCAACGAGGAGATTTCAAGGACGGTACCCACCGTCGAAACCGTTCCACCCGAGCGCGTTATGAGGCGAATACCGGCGCAGATTGTTCCACCGGTTGCCAGCACATCGTCTATGAGAAGAACTCTGGACCCTGCTTCAATGGCATCTTGGTGGATCGCGATGACATCAGAACCGTACTCAAGGCCGTAACTCTCCTCATGAGTGTCAAAAGGCAGTTTCCCTTTCTTCCGAATGGGGACAAATCCCAATTCAAAGGCATAGGCAATCGCAGCCGCGAAAATAAATCCTCGTGCCTCAATCCCCACCACGACGTCGCATGATTGGGCGAAGGGAGTGAATTCTGAGACGACAGCATGGAAGGAGGGACCGTGCGCAAGTAGTGGTGTCAGATCTTGAAAGGAGACCCCTGGTATCGGGTAATCAGGAATCTGTCTGATTGAGGCACGAGCCTGCACGAGAGCCTGATTCATGCAGGAAGATTACAGCCAATCGAGTCGCCGATAGGCTCAAATCTTCCCACTCCCACAAAGTGCTGGGTCGATTTACGCAGGACTCTCACAGAATGACCCCCCAGTCTTTAGACGCAAAGCAAATGAGCCTTGCACTTGCAGGGAGGTTCCACATGAAAACGAAGAAGATCATCACAGCCACACTATTGAGTGCTGGCCTGATCTTAGGCAGTACGAGCGCGGCACACGCCGTAGATCCGACACCTACTGCAACAGTCACTTTGGCTACGTATAATTCTCAGGTAGCCGTATACAACACCTCGCTGATTGCATTTGACAGTGCGACGGCCACATTCAAAATTCAGGTAGCCGCTTACGCATCCGCGGCTCAGGTGTACAGAGCTTCATATGACAATGCACTACTGACGTACAAAGCAATTCTTAAGGCGAATTTTCCTGTCACTACCGCGGCTCAATACGCCGTTTTGCTGGCTGCCTACAACACAGCGATGACGTCTTATAACGCAGCAACGGTTACCTTCAAGGCGCAATCGAGCACCTTCCAGGTCGCTGCCGCAAGTTATAACACGGCCTATCTAAATCTTGTCCAAGGATATAAATTTGTTAAGGAAATGCGTGAACAGCTAATAAAGGCAATTAATGTCGCCTTTAACACTGCTGTTCAGAACGCAAGGGTTGCTTTCGCAACCGCAATGTCAACCGCGACAACCGACGCCCAGAAAAGTGCCGCTATATCAGCCCGTAACAGTGCAGTTGTCGCGGCTGTTGCGCTTCGTAAAGCTGCCCTTGATGGTTTAGGTGCAAAGTTGGTCAAGCCGGCCAAGCACCAGGTAAAGAAGGGCGACGACGAGAATGGCTTCAAGGCCATTAAGCCTGTTCGACCTATGAAGCCTGCCCACTTTGAGAAATCAGATTCGTCACATAAATCTGACAAATCCCATAAGTAAGAGAAGCACTACTCATCTAACAATTGACATGCAAAAGAACCCCTGGATCATCAAGGGTTCTTTTGCGTGTCGGATGAAGGGCCTTCGTTTCCACATGAATACGAAGAAGATCATCACAGTCACGCTTGTAAGTGCTGGTTTGATCTTAGGTGCCACGAACACGGCATTTGCCGTCGACTACACATCTACAGCAACTGTGACCACGACAACCTATATTTCTCAGCTAACCGCATACAACACTGCACTGACTACCTTTGAAAGCGCCACCACAACATTCAAAATTCGGATAGCCGCATACGCATCCGCGGCACAGGTGTACAGAGCTTCATATAGCAATGCACTACTGATCTACAAAGCAATTTTAAAGGCGAAGACTCCTTTCGCGACCACGGCTCGATCCGCCGTCTTGATGGCTGCTTACAACACGGCAATGACTTCCTACACCACGGCTACAGCTACATTCAAAGCTCAATCAAGCCAATATCAAGCCGCTGTAACACGCTATAAAGCGGCCTACCAGACCATCTCTCACTCTTTCAAGGCAGTTTCGGATATGCGTGAACAGCTTAAGAAGTCAATAAACTCTTCTTTTAACGTCTCTGTTCATAAGGCCAATGTCGCGTTTGCGACCGTTAAGGCTTCGGCCAGAACCGATGCTGAGAAGAGTGCCGCAATAAACGTCCGTGAAGGCGCAGTTGTTGCAGTTGTTGCAGTTCGTAAAACTGCCCTTGACGGCCTAGGTGCGAAGATGGTCAAACCTTCTAAACAGAGGATTGAGATGGGTGACAAAATCAACGGTTTCAAGGCCGTTAAACCCATTCAACCTATCAAGTCAACCCACTCCGAGAAATCAGATTCGTCAGGGGTTCCTTTGCATATCGGATGAAAAGACTTTGCTCCCACAAGGTGCTGGGTCGATTTACGCAGGGCTTTCGCAGGATGAAGCCGCATTCTTAACTCGTAAAGCACATCAGCTTTGCACTTGCAGGGAGGTTTCACATGAAGACGAAGAAGACCGTCACAGCCGCACTTTTGAGTGCCGGCTTGATCCTAGGAACAACGAGTGCGGCCTATGCCGTGGATCCAGCGCCTAGCGCAAACCTGACCGTGGCTTCCTATTCATCACAATTTGCCATGTATAACGTGACATCGGCCGCATTTGATACAGCGACCGCAACATTTCGAAATCAAGTATTGACCTATGCCGCTGCGTTAGCTGCGTACAAGGTGTCAGATTCCGCATTGCAGCAGACCTATCAAGCCGCTCTTAAGGCGAATGTTCCTGCGACAACTGCTGCTCGATATGCGACCTTGATAACCGCCTACAAGACGGCCACGATCGCGTATAACCGTTCAGCAGCCTTGTTCGTATCACAGTCAAACGCCTATCAAGCCGCAGTACAAAGTTACGAAAAATCATATCGGGCTGCCATAGCAAGCTATAAGGTCACCATCGGCATGTATGAGGGGTTGAACGCCACAATCTATAGGGCCTTTGAGACTGCCATCCTAAACGCGAACCACACTTTCGCCGTTGCGCTGAGAGCATCTAAGACCAAAGCTCAGAAAGCCAGCGCCCTAAAAGTGCGCCACTTAGCCGTTCTCGCTGCAATCGCAACTCGTAGTGCGGCTCGTGTCGCACTCGGAGCAAAGCCGATAAGTCCAATCCAGCAGATCAAGATTGGGCAGAAAATTGACACATATAAGGCTCTTCGCCCAGTTCGTCCGATGAAGGCCGCTTAATAGAACCAAGCATTACTGATTTGCCAGAGGGTCTCCGGATACACCGGAGGCTCTCTGGTTTGCGCTACCCATTTCCAGATATGTTTTTTAGTTCGATGGATCGAGGCAAGAGAGAATCGAAGTGTCTTTTACTATTGCATTGGCTCGAGGCAGATTCTTCTTCTGACGCCTGAGTCACCAAAGCCAAGGGCGCTGCTACGCACACAACTGCACAGGTCGTTATAAGCCCTCGAGATATTTCAGATGAGAAACTTGTAGTGACTCCCTCACAGAAAGCTGTCGCTATCAATCAGAATGTCGCGTTGCAAGAAATATTGAAGTCGCATAAATGGTTTTCTCTAATAGTCGTTCTCGAACGAACTTTTGCTCGGCCACCATCCGCATGCCGTCAGCTAATGGCAAAGCAGCATTTCTCACCTGTAAGCCAGGTTGGGATTACGCTAAAGAACGTCAGTTGAACAGAGGATTCCGTGTACCCTAA